>CALDSP010000149.1 GCA_937924465.1 uncultured Leptospiraceae bacterium | reverse complement strand
ATGAAATCCACTCAAAGTTTATTAGTTTCCGTTAGTGGTATAAGAGGCACTATCCCCGATGGATTGAATTTAAAAGTTATTTTAAATTTCACACAAGCCTTTATTGAATTGATTCGCCCAAAATTAGTTATTCTAGGAAGAGATTCTAGACCGTCTGGCGTTTATATTGAAAGAATTGTAGAAGGTGTGCTTTTAGCTAAGGGTGTACATGTTATAAACATTGGAATTGTGCCCACACCTACTTTAAAAGCTGTAGTTGTTACTACAAAAGCGTCAGGGGGAATTATGATCTCTGCCTCTCACAATCCTATCCAATGGAATGCATTTAAGTTTATAGGTAAAAAAGGCTTTTTTTTAAACCCAACACAAGTTAAAAATCTTACACACCTTTACCAAAAAGAAAAGTTCACTCCAATCAAACACATTCCCAAAGCAAATTTTCAATTTGAACCTCGTTATGTAAAATCTCATATAGAAGCTATTCTAAAACGTGTAAATCTAAATGCTATTCGAAAACGAAAATTTAAAGTTTTTATAGATGCGGTAAATGGAGGAGGGAGTTTGGTTGTACCTCAATTGCTAGAAGAATTAGGTTGCAAAGTAAATAAAGTTTTTTGTGAACCTACGGGAATTTTTCCTCGTGAACCAGAACCCACACCTCACTCTCTTCAAAAAACATACCGTTTCATGAAACAAACGGATTCTGAAGTTGGATTTGCACTAGATCCAGATGCGGACAGACTTGTGTTACTCACACCCCAAAGAGGGCCCATTTTGGAAGAATATACTTTACCATTGAGTTTGTTTTCTGTACTACCAAATGCAAAAGGAACCAATGTTGTTGTGAATTTATCCTCCAGTTTTATTACACAAAATATTTTAGAATCCTTTAGAAAAAACTTAATCCGAAGCAAGGTAGGAGAGGCAAATGTTGTCGCAAAAATGATTCAGTCTAAGGCTTTTTTTGGAGGAGAAGGAAATGGAGGAGTTATTGATCCTGAAATTCCTTCTTTCGGAAGAGATTCCCTAGCTGGAATAGCGCATATTCTCAATGTGCTTGCAACAGAACAAACAACTATTGACAAAAAGCTAAATACCTTACCTAAAATTTTTATGGAAAAACGAGCCTATTCTTTAAAGGATAGAGATCTAAAGCTCATTTATCAAAAAGTAAAAACAAGGTTTTCTCATGGGAATTTTGACATGCAAGATGGGTTGCGTATAGATTTGGGAGATCGTTGGTTTCATATTCGTCCATCCAATACAGAACCTATTTTTCGTGTAATTGCAGAAGCTAGAACAGAGAATGACCTCAAGTTTACTTTTGCACAATTAGAGCCATTACTCAAGTAGAGGAATTATATGCTAACAAAGGAAGAAATCCAAAAAGAACTTATTAAAGTTAAACATCCCGAATTAAAAAAAGATATAATCTTTCTTGGAATGTTAAAATCCATTGTTCAAGATGATGGAACAACTACCATTCAACTCCGCGCTCCAAACAATGATCGCAAACTTCAAATAGGACTAGAAGCACAAATACGCCAAACGATTGGAAAATTAGACATAGGCAAACTAAAAATTAAATTTGAAGTTGATCCCAATTTTCAACTCGATGACTCCAATAGGGTTCCTGGAGTGAAACACACTATTGTCGTTGGCTCTGGAAAAGGAGGAGTTGGAAAATCTACAGTGACTATAAATCTTGCAAGTGCCCTTCAAAAGAAAGGTTTCAAGGTTGGAGTCATGGATGCAGATATTTACGGTCCATCCATTGGAAAAATGGTTGGTGTAAACGGTAGAGTACCTTTACAAACAGAAGAAGATAGAATTTATCCACTAGAAAAGTATGGTCTAAAAATTATTTCCTTTAGCTTTCTTTTAGAAGAAAATCGTCCTGTAGTTTGGCGAGGACCCATGCTTGGAAAAGCAGTAGAGCAGTTTTTGTATGATGTAGTTTGGGGTGATTTAGACTATTTGCTTATAGATCTTCCTCCTGGCACGGGGGATGTCCAGCTTTCTTTAGCGCAACTTACAGAGCTCACCGGAGCTGTAGTTGTTACTACACCTCAAAAAGTTGCTACTTTGGATGCTTCCAGAGCAGTTTCTATGTTTCTGGAAGTAAAAGTTCCAATCTTAGGAGTCATTGAAAATATGAGCTATTTTGTTCCTCCCGACGCCCCTGAAAAACGCTATAAAATTTTTGGAGAAGGTGGTGGAAAAGAACTGTGTTCTAAATTTAAAATTCCTTTGCTTGGACAAATTCCTCATACTATAGATTTGATGGAATCAGGAGAATTTGGAAAACCTTATTTCTTAAACGAGGATACAATCATTCGTCAAGCGTACACTGCAGTAGTAGAAAACTTACTCCAAGAAGTGGAAAAATGGAGTTAAAATTTTACTTTCCAAACCATGTTCTAAAAATAAAATGTAGTGAAGAATACAAAGAAAGTAGACATAATTTTCTTTAAAATTTATGTCTCTTTCCGATTATAATACTATGGAAACAACGAAAGAGACAAAGTCTTTAGACCCTTTTTTAACTGCTTATGAAAAAATGCCTCTTGATACTTTTGATACAGAAGACGTTGAGCTAGAAACCACATCTCCTACAGAATTGTATTATTCTGTGTTTTTATCCACAGAAGAAGATTCCTCCCCTGAAACTTATTTTGATATAAGCCTAACTTCAGAGATAGAAGAGGAGCCTAGTTCTAAGAGTTTTCTTAAGATTATCAAAGAAGAAATTACTGATTTTTTAAAAATTCAAAAAATTCAGGCAGAGAACAGCCTACCATTTATAGAAATTCGAAAAGAGGCAATCTATGAGGAAAGAGAGAAATAGGAATTGGAAAAAACTTTTTATTTCCTTTTTACTAAGTCAATTTGATTCCTAAAAAACCTTTTATTATTTCTCTAGGTGGGGGTAAGAATCAAATCCCCTTTATAGAAGCTTGCATTCGAAAAGGTTACAAAACTATAGTAGTCGATAAAAATCCAAAAGCTCCAGCTTTTGCTTTGGCAGATATAAAAATCATTGAGTCTATTACAGAATATAGAAAAATTTATTTACTTCTTTTGAAAGCAATCTTTAATTCTACGATTGCAGGAATTGGATGCCGTTCTTATGGAAAAGCAAATTCGACCTTAGCGTATTTGTCTGAAAAGCTAAACTTAGTTGGCTCTCCTCTTTTTTCTGTAAAAAAATTTTATCATAAATATCACCTAAAGTCCCTCTTAGAAAGATATAAAATTCCTATCCCTGAACAAGTTTTGTTTATTCCAAATCAAAAATTTTTTATTTCACAAACTTATTTCCCTTGTATTGCTAAACCTGTAAGTGGAGAATCCAAAAGAGGAATTTTCTTTTTTGAAAACAAAACTGATTTAGAAAAATTTTTACAAAATATTCAAGAAGAATATACAATAGAAAAGTTTATTGAAGGAAAGGAAATTACTGTTTTAGGATTTGTACAAAATCGAAAATTTCATTTGGTTTCTATTTCAGATAAAATTACTACAAATTTTCCTCCCTTTTTAGAATTAGCTCACATTCTTCCAAGCTCATTTCCAGACTTAGTAGGAGAGATTCGTTTTACCTGTCAACAAATTGTAAATATTACTGGACTTATAAACTCTCCTTTAGTAGCAGAGTTTAAAGTAGATAGTAAAAAAAATATTTATCTAATTGAAGTAATCCCCGAAATAGGAGGAGAGTTTCTTGCTGAAATGCTTGTAAAAAAACATTACGAATATGATTATTTTGAAGATTATGTTCGGCTTATTACAGGACAAAAACTTATTCTCCATAAATTTAAAAAGAAAAATTTAGAAACTTGGATCCGTTATCTTTCCCCTCTTCAAGGACGTTACATGCTAAACTCCATTATTGAAACTCCAATTTCAGAAAAATTAGATATATTTTATGATAGAACTTTTTTAATGCCCAATACAATTATTGATTCAAACAATGGGAATTCTTCTAGAATTCGAGTTATAGGTTTTCAAAAAAGACCTAATCCATTTCGAGAAAATTTTATTCCTAATAAAACTTTTCACTTGGAGGCTATCCTTGAACCATACCATGAAAATATGGAATGAGCATTATACAAAACAAAAATCGCGCCTAACGTATCCCGATGAAAACCTAGTTCGCATTTTAGCTAAGTTACCTCATGAAGGAAAGGCTTTAGACTTCGGAGCAGGTTCTGGAAGACATTCTTTTTTATTAAAAAGTTTAGGATTTGAAGTAACAGCTTTAGATTATGCTAAAAATTCTTTACAAATTATTCAAGAAATTGCAAGTGACATACGTGTTGTTCACGCAGAAAGTCCCCCTTACCCTTTTAAAGAGAATGAATTTTCCATCATTATAAGTTGGGGAGTTTTACATTATAATTCCCTTGAAAATATAATGCAAATTTTACAAGAATATAAAAGAATTTTAAAAAAGAATGGCT
>CALDSP010000148.1 GCA_937924465.1 uncultured Leptospiraceae bacterium | reverse complement strand
CCATTGCAGGTATTTTACTTATAAATCCTGACAACCCCACAGGAGCCGTTTACGAAAAAGACATTATTCAACAAATTGTTTCTATATGCAAAAAATATGATTTGTTTTTGATTTGTGATGAAACCTATGCTCATATAAACTTTTATAACGACCGATTTATTCATCTTTCTGAATTCATTGGGACAGAAGTCTGTGGAATGGCATTGCGTTCTATTTCAAAAGAAATTCCTTGGCCCGGTGCCCGTTGTGGTTGGATTGAGGTATTCAATCGTAAAAATGATAAAATTTTTGATCGTTACATAAAATCCTTAGTAGATGCCAAAATGCTTGAGGTTTGTTCTACTACACTTCCCCAAATGGCTATTCCACAAATTTATTCCTCACCAAATTTTCTACCTCATTTAAAAGCAAGAAATGAAAAATTTAAAAAACGCGCAAAACGTGCTATGGAAATTTTTTCAAATATTGAAGGCATTCAAGTAGTAGAACCAAGAGGAAGTTTTTTTATGACTGTGGTATTTAAAGAAGGTGTATTAAATCAAAACATGAAACTCAAAATTCAAAACCCACAAGCTAAAAAATACATTGAAGACCTCGTGCAAAATGCTGCAAATGATAGACGCTTTGTATTATATTTACTTGGAGCAAAAGGCATATGTGTTGTTCCTCTAAGTTCTTTTTGTTGCACAAAAGATGGATTTCGAATCACACTTTTAGAAGAAAATGAAGAAGTTTTTGAATACACTTTTCAAACCACAGCAAGTGCTATTTTGGAATATCTAAAGAGCGCATGAATGATTACATTAAAATTGGGGTTATGGATTCTGGTTTTGGGGGATTATCAATTTTACAGAACTTAAGTTCTTACTTCCCCTACTCTGACATTTTGTATTACGGAGACCTTTTGAACAGTCCTTATGGAAATAAACCAACCAAAAAAGTTTTAGAACTAGTCATTGAAATAGTAAATTTTTTTTTGTCACATAACGTAAACGCGATTCTTTTAGCTTGTAATACCGCCACCTCTGCTTCCGTAGAGTATCTTAGAGAAAAACATGAAATCCCCATTTTTGGAATGGAACCAGCTATAAAACCAGCTTTATTAGAAAATCCAAATGAACAGGTAGCAGTGCTTGCTACTTCTCTTACGTTACGTGAAGAAAAGTTTGAAAACTTAGGAAAAAAACTTAATGCAATTCATAGAATAGTTCCCTATAATTGTGATGGCTTAGCAAGTTTAATTGATAAAGAAAATTTTGAAAAAGCTCGTAATTTTATTAAACCTATTTTACAAGATATTCAATTGAGAGGAATTCATTCTGTAGTTTTAGGTTGTACTCATTATGTTTTAATTAAAGAAATATTTCAGCAACTTGCACCTAACGTAAAGTTTTATGATGGCAATCAAGGAACTATAAGGCATATGTACAATACTTTAAAACCTATAAACATGGAACGAGATGCAGAACTAGACATTTATTTAAACTCTGGGACAGAAAAAGATTATGAAATTGCATTTCGATATTTAAAACATTCTAAAAGGGAAATAAAACAATATGTCAAGTAGCCAAGAATATAAAAAAGCAGGGGTAGACACTCAGGCTGGTCAAATTTTTATAGAAAAAATTAAACAAAATGTTCACTCAACCCATAACCCAAGAGTCTTGGGAGGACTAGGTGGATTTGGAGCTTTATATGACATAAGTTTTTTAAAAAACTATAAAAATCCTGTCTTAGTTTCAGGAACAGATGGAGTAGGAACTAAACTAGAGTTTGCTCGCTTACTTAATAAACATGACACAATAGGAATTGATCTAGTTGCTATGTGTGTAAACGACTTATTAGTTGTTGGCGCAAAGCCTTTATTTTTTTTGGACTATATTTCTTGCGGAAAACTTCAAATTGAAAAAATGGAATCTATTATTTCAGGGATAGTCGTTGGGTGCAAACTAGCAGGAACAGCATTAGTAGGAGGAGAGACAGCAGAACATCCGGGTATCATGAAAGAAGACGAATACGATTTAGCAGGATTTTCAGTAGGAGTATTAGAAAAAGAAGAAATAATCACTGGCGAAAATATTCAAGAAGGAGATGTAGTTCTTGGAATTGAATCTTCTGGTCCACATAGCAATGGTTATTCCTTGCTTAGAAAACTTTATTTAGAAAAAGAAAATTTACCAAACGACAAAGAAAAACTTGCTTTCATAACAGAATACCTTATGCAGCCTACTAAAATTTATGTAGATCCAATTTTAAAACTTTTACAACAAGAAGAGGTTAAGGGAATGGTTCATATAACAGGAGGAGGTTATTATGAGAATATTCCAAGAATCTTACCACCCAACGTTTCTGTAAAGATAGAACTTAAAAAATTTCCTATAAGTTATACTTTCAATAAAGTTATAAAAGACAACTCTTTGGATACCTTAGAAATGTTTGGAGTCTTTAATATGGGAATAGGCTTTGTAATCATTTGCAAAGAACAAAAGGTAAATAGCATCCTTAACACTTTAAATCAATTTGGAGAAAAAGCTCATTGGATTGGCAAAGTAGTCACAGGAAACCAAAAAGTAATTATTTCATAACATTTTTACTAGGTTTTATTTTTTTTTATAATTCTATTTTTTCAAAAGAAGAATTTGCTCTTGTAATTGGAAAAAATTTTTCAAATCAAAATTCAAATGTATTTGGAAATTTAGATAGTTATAGAGTTTATCTTGCACTAAAAAAGAATAATTTCAAAGAAATTATCTTATTAAATGAAATGGAAGCTAATAAACCTACAAAAGAAAAATTTTTAGAAGAATGGAACAGACTTTCTAACTCCTATGAAAAGGGCATTGTATACGTTTCCTTAAATGGGGGAATAGACAAAGAAGGCTTTCCTTACATGGAATTTCAAGAAAATCAAACTCTCTCTTTCAAAGAAATTTTAGAAATATATTATCTTAATCAAAAAAAATTTATTTTTATTTTAGATATTTGTAAAATGCGAAATACTCATATTTTCGAAAAACCTATTTTAGAAGAAGATTTTTCCCTACCCAAAATTCCCAGCTCGTTTGTTATTTTTTTATCTTCAAATGAAGAAGGTCGCTGTTATTATGAAAGTAAAAAAGGAGGCTCTTTTTTTACTAATCAAATCTTAGAACTTTTAGAAAATAAAAATTTTTTAACTATAGAAAAATTTTCTAAAGAACTTCAAAACAAATGGACTCAAACTCAAAAAAATTTTAAACAAGAAAAACAAAATTTTTACCTTACTTGGAATACAAAACAAAAACTCAAAATTTTAAACTTACCTATTTCTCAACCTCTTGTTCGCACTATTGAACACTATAACAATGCTCATCCTTTTTTCTCTTCTATTTTATACAACTTAGAAAATGAAAGATTTTATGAAGTTTATTTTATTAATTTACAACCATTTAGTTTGAGCTTAGTAAACCAAGTCCAACATGAAATAAACTCTAAAACTATAAAAAGTTTCTTCTTTAATGAAAGAGGGCTTGTAAATTATTCTCTTGGATTTTGGAAAACAAAAGAAAATGAATATGAATTTTATCACATTTTAGAAAATGAATTTTTAAAAACTAGTTTTGAAGTTCAAACAAATATTGTGCGAAAAACAAAAAAAGATCTCAATGGAAAAAACTTGTTTAAAGATTCAATAGATTTCATTGAATATAAGTTTAGTCAAGGTTTTTTGATTTTAAAATTATATAAAAGCAAAATTAAAACATTAGCTCAAAACCAATTAGGAATTTCTGCAACACGTTATAATTATGACGAACAAGGAAACTTATTACAAGAAGAGTTTTTTGACTCAAATAAAAAATTAGTCGAAAATTCAGAAAAGATTTCTAAATATTTTTATGAGTATGGAACTAGTGGAAATCTTGAAAAAGTTAGAAAGTATTCCAAAAAAGAAACATATATTAAACATAAGCCAGCTATTACTATTCAAAAATTTAATGATAACAACCAAATTGTATCCATAGAATATTTAGAATCTGAAGAAAGACCCACTCAAAATGAAGAAGGAATCCAAAAGATAGAATATATGTATGAAGATAATTTGTTAAAAGAAATTCTTTATTTTTCAGATTATCAAAAACTTCGAAAGCTGAATTATTCTAATATCAAATTTGACTATAATAAAAAAGGAGAACTCATTCAAAAATCTTATTATTCTTTTTTAAAGAAAAGAATTTTAGATGAAAATCAAGTAAGTATTTATAAATATTCTTATGATGCAAAAAGTAGACTTGTTTCAATTTCTTTTTTTGATGAAGAAGAAAAACCCACATTAGATTTACAGAGGCGTCACAAAATTGTTTATGTTTATGATGAAGATCGTTTAATCCAAGAAAAATTTTATGATACAAATGAAAATCTTATTCAAAAACTAGATACCCCCTCTTATGTTTTATATTTTTATGATAAAAATAATAAGGTAACTGGAAAAGAAAAGTACAACTTTCAAAACCAACTTTTAGATGCAAACTATGAACTAGAATTAGACAATAGCCTGAATCCTTCTTGTAAGTGCAAACTAGACTTAAAATTAGATAAATTTTATAGAGTGAATGATTTAGATTTCTTTGATTTCAAAAACTTTATTGGTGGAAAAGAATAAACTTCACTTAAAGGTGGGGTTTACTTTTTCTATTGCAGATTTTACTTTTTCTAAAATTTT
>CALDSP010000147.1 GCA_937924465.1 uncultured Leptospiraceae bacterium | reverse complement strand
AAAACTAAAAAAATGTATAAAATAATACAATGAACTCTAACTATAATCATCAATAGGATAGCTCATGAATCACTCTAAATAAACTCAATAAACTGAAATCAAATCTTTATACTATGAAAACTTGAAAAATTAGTACATAAGTTTTAAACTACATAATAATAAAATAGTTGAACATTTTAATTTTATATTAAAAGCTATAATTTTTAAGGGAATCGGTTTAAATGGCATCAATCGTTACAGTCAAAGCAGGAAAGAATATTTTCAATGAAGGAGACAGTGGCACTTCAATGTATATCGTTTTAGAGGGTGAAGTGCAAATTTACGTTGTTATCAATGGAGAAGAAATTCATTTAGCTACCATGTTACCGGGTGATTTTTTTGGAGAGATGGCTCTTTTCCGAGACAAACCAAGGAGTGCTTGCGCAAGAGTTATAAAAGATGTTCGTTTAGCAGTGATTGGAAGTAAGGCACAATTGGAAAAATTTTTAGCAGATAACCCACTTTTTGCAGCCAAGATGGTAAACATAATGGCAACAAGACTAGCTCAAACCAATGATCTTTTATTCCAAAAAATTAGTGAATTGTCGGCAAAAAAATTAGAATATAAATGAACTCTATTTATGATTTTTTCATACAAGGCGGCTGGGTCATGTTACTGCTTGTATTTGAATCAATTTTAGGAGTTGCTGTAATTATAAACTTAGTTAGTTCTTTATTCTTTAAGCCAGCCTTTGATAAGACTTCTCTTTTTCAAATTTCTCGAAAAGCAGCTTGGTTATCCTATCTTGCTTCTCTTTCTACAATGACTGGACTTTTGGGTACAGTTTTAGGTATTTATCATTCATTTCAAAACATGAAATTACAAGGAAAGATTTCTTTAGAGTTATTCTCTTCTGGAATTAGTGAAGCTCTTATAACTACTATTTATGGCTTGATAATTTCAATTATATTCATATTTTTTTATCATGCTTTATCTGATAAAATTGAATGGTTAGAAGAAAATATAACTAAGGAAAATCAAAGAAACTAAATAAAAAATTCTTTTCATAGAAAACCTACCAAAAAATTTTATATTTAAAGGACTTTGAATGAATAAGATAAAAGTTGCTATCTTAGGTGCTACGGGAACTGTAGGACAAAGGTTTGTAGAGTTGCTTGAGAATCATCCTTTTTTTGAAGTGGGTCATTTATGCGCCTCAGAAAAATCAAGTGGGCAGTTGTATAAGGAAGTTATGAAATCTCGATGGAAAATATCTCCAAATATCCCTGAATATGCCAAGAATTTAACCATTGATCCTTGCAATCCTGAAAACCAAAACGTAAAAATTGCTTTCTCTGGATTAGATAGTGATGTAGCTGGAAAAATAGAAATGGATTATGCTTCCTTTGGCATTAACGTTGTATCAAATGCAAAAAATTATAGAATGCAACCAAACGTTCCCATTTTATCCTCTGAGGTAAACCCTGAACACTTGGAAGTTATAAAATACCAACCTACGAAAGGAAAAATTGTCACTAACTCAAACTGTACGATCATGGGGTTGACAATTACGCTAAAACCTTTGCATGAACTCTTCGGTATTGAATCGGTATTTATTGTTTCCATGCAAGCAATCTCTGGAGCAGGATATCCCGGAGTTCCATCTATGGATATTTTAGGCAATGTAATTCCTTACATTTCTGGTGAAGAAGAAAAGGTAGAAATGGAACCTAAAAAATGTTTAGGAAAAGTAAATAACAATATCATAGAAAATGCTGATTTTAAGATCTCAGCTCAGTGCAATCGTGTTCCTGTATTAGATGGACATTTAGTTTGTGTTTCAGTAAAACTGAAAAAGAAGCCTTCTAGAAAGGAAATCCTAGAAGCATGGGAAAACTTTGAAGGTGAACCTCAAAGATTAAAACTACCCTCTGCTCCAGAAAAAGTAATTTTATATCGTGAAGAAATTGATAGACCACAACCAAGAGTAGACCTGAATACAGGCAAGGGAATGACAACTGTAGTTGGTAGATTACGAGAAGATTCTATTTTTGATTACAAATACGTTGTCTTAAGCCACAATACGATTCGAGGTGCGGCAGGAGCAGCAGTACTCAATGCTGAATTACTTTATAAAAAAGGGTATTTATAAAACATGTCGGATCCTATTTCTCAGTATTATAGAGTTTTAGAATACACACCTGCCATGCAAACCGTCCAAGGTGTGGAAAGTAGGGATTTCCAATACAAGGGTATATTTAAAGTATTTATGACTATTTCTGAATGGACCGATAAATATTTAACAAATAAAATTTTACCAAATATTGATCAAATAGCAAAAGAAACCTCAATTGAAAAAGAAAAAATTGAATTCTTCATTCAGGAGCTATGTTTTAAAGGATCTACTCCACTGGTAAAAAAAATTACTACAGTAGAATTTGATCCCATAAACAAAAACAAGAGTGAGATGGTATCTACTGTACTACGAAGAAATACTGTTTTTGCTAGACCTCCTACTTTAGATGCAAGTTCCGCCCAACGTTATGTAAATGGATGCAATGAGACAAGTGTTACCGCAATCAAAAAAGCCATTTCTCAAAATAGAATCCCATGGACCGGTGCAAAGTTTGCAGATTTTATTTTCTCTAAAATTAATTCTAATAAACTAAGCGATACTTATGCATCAGCAGATATAGGTAACCTTTATAACTGTCCTTATGATACAAATAAAACCTTAAAAGAATCTACTATAAATTCACACTTAAAACCTGTTTTAAAAAAACTAGTTGATGAAAAAGTTCTTTTATTTTTTAGAAACGAAAATGCTTCCAAATCAAGTAATAAATCAATATTCTTATACAATAACAAAGAAGAAATCTTTGAAAGAATAGAAATTTATATATCTTATTTGAAAAAGAACGTTATCCCAAATTTTCAAAAAATAGGTGTTATTGGTCAAGTCACAGAAGAAGATTACGCCAACTATACAAAGCTCGCTAACAACATTCTAAAATATATGGATGAATCCTATGGTGACCAAAAGCATGTGGTCGAAGAATTGATTATTCTTGGTTCTTTTCATGAAAGTTACAGAGAAGAACAAGCCAAAAAGGAACAAAAGGAAAAGATTGCAGAAATTTTAAATTTACTTGAAAATACAGGTAAAATTACCGACCTAAAAGCCATCCGATTACAAGGCAAGCCTATACCCAAGGATTTAATTCCGGTTTTAATATCCAATGAAAACGTTTTATATACAGAATATGATGATGGAAATAATCTTTTCGAATTTGTACTACATAAGAAATGTGTTCAACTTGCTGTTGAACATGCAAAAAAAATATATGAAGCAACTGAAAATGATGTAGATTTAAGAATTCTTGCAAGAATGAATGTTTACGAACACCTAAACGCCGATCAAAAAAGAGAGTTTATAAACCTTGAAACAAAAAGCTTATTTAGGTATCTCCCTTTTTTTACTAGACTCTGGCGATTACTATTTGGAAATATTTACATTACAAAAGAAGAAGCAGAAAAAATCAAAGTTCAAAAAGAAATTGAACAAAAAAAGAGAATAGAAGCCTCTAGGGCAAAAGCAATTGCAGAAGAAAAAGCAAGACTCATTCAAGAAAGAATCAAAGAAAAGGAAAAAACTCGCTCTTCAGAATCTTTACCCGTTGTAAATTTGCAAGATACAGAAGCCACTATGCAAGCCATAGAACAAGATAAAAAATTGAAAGATTTATTAAAAGACATAATTAAAATCCTTGATAATGCATGGGATCAAAACCTACAACCCGATAGAGAATATTTGATGAGTCAATTACAAGATACTGGAATCACAGAAGATGAGTTGATCATGTATTTGAAAAAGAATTTTTCAAAGGAAATATTATCCTTTCAAGTAAAATCTGCAACTGGTTCTAGTTCTTATAAATGGCCCATACTTATCACAAAAGGTTACATTAAACGAAATGGAAAAAAGCTACTAGAAAAAGCCATGAAAGAATCTGACATAGAAAGAAACAGCAATGCTCCCAATCAAACAAGGTTTGACTTTTATTCTTCACTTGAAGATTTTCTTGGAAAAGTTCTTCCAAAAGTTTAGCAATCAAAAATGGAACCCATACCACCACAAAAAATCAGAAAAACTAAAATTATTTGTACAATAGGTCCTGCTAGTTCTAAGTCAGAAACCATATTACAACTTGTAAATGCAGGAATGAATATTGCGCGGTTGAACATGTCCCATGGAGATCATAAATCTCATGGTGATATAATCAAAAAAATTAAAAATATAAACAAAACCCTCCGCTATCCTGTTGCTATTCTTTTAGATACCCAAGGACCTGAAATTAGAACAGGGGATGTAGATTCTGAACTTGATTTGAAAGTTGGAGAGATCTTTAAATTTCACATTATCCCCGGAATTGAGTCAGAAGCTAAATCTGTTTTTGTAAATTATAGTGATATAATCCAAGACCTTAAAGAAGGAGATAAAGTCACTGTAGATAACGGTTTGATAAACTTAGTTGTTCTTGAAAAAAAAGAAAAAGAATTGGTCTGTAAAGTTTTAGATGGTGGTAAGTTAGGTAGTCGAAAACATATTAACCTTCCCGGAATTCGTGTAAATCTCCCTTCTATAACTGCCAAGGATACCAAAGATATACTCTTTGGACTAGAAAATGATGTTGATTTTATAGCTCTTTCTTTTGTAAGAAGTCCAGATGATATTCTTCAACTCCGCAAGATGATTGATGAAAGGAATAGTCACACAAAAATCATAGCCAAAATTGAGGATCAGGAAGCTGTTAAAAATTATAAACAAATTATTGAAGTCTCCGATGGAATTATGATTGCTCGGGGAGATTTAGGTGTAGAAATTGAAATAGAAGAACTTCCAATCATACAGAGAAAAATTATCAAAGAATGCCTTATTCAAGGTAGACCAGTGATTGTAGCAACACATTTACTTGAAAGTATGATCCAAAATCCAAGTCCTACTCGTGCAGAAGTTACCGATGTTGCAAATGCCATATTTGAAGAAGTTGATGCTATCATGTTATCTGGTGAAACTGCTACAGGTAAATATCCAATTAAATGTGTAGAAATGTTAAATAAAATTGCCTTACGTGTTGAAAACTCTGAAACAGGAATGGGATATTCTTTAGAAAGAGTCCCAAACTCACAGAAAGAACATTTAGCAAGATCAGCCGCAAGACTTGCAGATTCAATTAAAGCAAATGCAATCATAGTGATCACTCGAAGAGGAACTACTGCCACAAGTCTTGCTTCCTTTAGACCCTCCTATTCAATCATTCATGCTTTTACAAATATGACTTCCGTAAGAAGGAAATTACTAATCAATCGAGGAGTTTTACCTTATCGTTTGGATTTTTCAAGTGATCCAGAAAAAACTATTTCCACAGCAATTGAAACCCTTCGTAAACATCATTACGTAAGTTCAGGAGATAAAGTTGTAATACTTTCTGATATTATAGCTGGTCAAGAAAGAGTTGACACAATTCAAGTTCGTGAAGTAAGGTAATTATGTTCTTACAGCAGTTGAATCAAGGTAGGTAGATAATGAGTGCCTCCATACTAGAAAAAGAAATTGAACAATTGGAACAGGAATCTAAAATCATCAATCAAAAAGCGAGGGCTAATTACTTGGAACAAGTTTCAGATATCAAAGAACGTGTAAAACAAATTGGGGACGAAGCTAGCGTAAAAGTAAAACAAATTGTAGACAGGGTAGGAGCTTATATAAACGAAAATCCACAAAAATCTGCTTTAATTGGATTAGGCTTAGGAATTGGGCTTGGAGTAGTACTTGGGCTCCTTGTCCGTAGAAAAAAAAGTGAATAATTGGCATCTAAGAAAAAAACTTCAAAAAAGAAACAATCACCTAAACCAAGTTTAGGTGTATTAGATCATCTTTTTTTAATATTAGAACAAATCATTTCTTATTTTGAAGTCTTATATGTATATTTAAGAAAAAGATTTAACGAAAATTTTCGAGAGACAATCCTAATTTTCTTAGCAGTCATTTATTTCTTTTTTTTATTGTTTGTAGGTTCTTCCTTCATTATTCATGCAGGCTACTTAGGAATTATGTTTTTAACCCAAAGCCCAATTCTCTCCTCATTGATTCTTGGGTTTAGTCTTTTTGTCCTATCAATTTTGTTTATTCGATACTTTATAAAAAAGATCCTATTTTGATATGAAACCCAAAGTTCCTTTTAATCCACTCAACGAAAATGAAGAGTTCCAAGGTAAAGACATTGAAAGCATGAGTGCAGATGAATTAGAAATTTTATTATATAGCAAAAGAATACAATTAAAACTAGAACTTGAGCGATTAGAAAAGAAAATCAATTATTCAAAATTTATTTATGATATTTTAAAGGAATTTAAAATCATAGAAAAGCTAGAAATGTTCCTAGAAAAATTTCTCTATGGAAAAAATGACTCCAAACCTAACAATTGAAAAAACTGTTGTTTTAGTAGGCGCAGGCTTTGCTGGATTACAAGTTATCAATCAACTAGGAAATGTAAAAGGAATTCGTTTAATTGTAATTGATAAAACGAATCATCATTTATTTCAGCCTTTGCTTTATCAAGTAGCAAGTTCTGTTTTAAGTCCGGCAGATATAGCAATTCCAACGCGTTCTCTTACTACCAACTATCAAAATGTTCATGTAATTTTAGGAGAGCTTGAAAATATAAATTTAGATCAAAAAAGAGCTTATTTGAAAAATACAACCATAGCTTATGATTATTTAATTTTGGCTACAGGTGCTAGAACTAGTTATTTTGGAAATGATTCATGGGAAAAGTATGCAATAGGACTCAAAAATTTAGAAGATGCTCTCAAAATTCGTCAAAAAATATTACTTACATTTGAAGAAGCCGAAATCCAACAAAATCCCGAAAAAGCAAAACAAATGTTAAGGTTTGTAATTATTGGAGGAGGACCTACAGGAGTAGAAATGGCTGGAGCCATTGCAGAACTTGCTCACAATATTATTCGTAAAGATTTCCGTTTTATTGATCCCGCTTTAAGTGAAATTTATTTAATAGAGGCAGGTCCTAGACTTCTACCTTCCTTTTCTGAAAAGTCTTCTAATGAAGCAAAGAAAGAACTAGAAAAACGTGGGGTAAAAGTATTATTAAATACAAAAGTAAACCAAATAGATGAAAGTGGAGTGTATACAGAAAATCTTCATATTCGAACTAAAATTATTATATGGGCAGCAGGAGTTAGGGCAAGTAGCATTACTGAAAAACTAAATGTAGAAAAAGATAGACTAGGTCGAATTATTGTAGATTCATATTGCTCTATTAAAAATTATCCAAATGTTTTTGCGATTGGAGATGTAGCTTGTTTTATAGATGAGGTAACTAATAAACCTTTACCCGGTGTTTCTCCTGTAGCTATGCAACAAGGACGTTACGTGGCAAAACTAATTAAAAGTGAAATAAAGGGAAAACAACGTAAAGAAAAATTTATTTACTTTGATAAAGGAAGCATGGCTACTATTGGACGCAAAGATGCAGTTGCAGAATTTGCTGGATTTAAAATTTCAGGATTACTTGGTTGGCTTGCATGGCTTTTTGTTCATTTATTTTATCAAGTAGGTTTTAAAAATAAAGTTTCTATTTTGATTACTTGGATATGGAGTTACATTTCTTTTAAGGCTGGAGCTAGACTCATTACTCATACTTCAAAAGAAGAATAATGACAAAATATTTAAAATTTGAAATTTGATTTCTTGAAAATTTCTTAGTTTAATACTTAAAAGTTTCTTGAAATTTATTTTAATTTAATAAACTATCATAAAACTTACGTACGTATGAATTATCGAACTTCTGTTTTTGCTTTGGTTTTACATAAATCTCAAATTCTTCTCCAACACAATCCAAAATGGGGAGACTATTCTTTCATTGGAGGAAAACTTGAAGAAAATGAAATACCCATAGAAGCAGCATACAGAGAAATTGAAGAGGAGCTTTATATTCAAAGAAATGTAGATTTTCTCATACAAGAATTCTCTCCCAAATACGTAGAATTAGAAAAAATCAGTAAACGCACTCACACTTTAACTCATTATAAAATTTATTTATTTTATTTGACTGCTCAAAGAAATTTTTTAACTAGTCTTCGTCCAGAGAATATTTGGATACCTGTTTTAGACATTCAAAATGGTAGTTCAAGTTACAAAATAAGTGAAATTGTAAAAGAGATTGTTCCAAAGCTAGAACTAAGCGCATACGATTCATTTCAAAAAGTAATATGATATCTCAAGAGGCAATCAACAAATATAAAAAATTTGTTTGGAATATGTTAAATAGTGAAATTTCTCCCGGAACAATTGATGAACTAGAAAGACCTCTTGTAGAAAGATACCAAATTAAACTCAACATCCCTACCGATCTAGCCAACAAAATTGAACAAGAACTCATTCAAAAGTGGAATTTGGAAAACAACACTCCAGAGACATTAGTACAAAATTTTCAAATCAATGGAAAAAAATTTCCTGATGAAGTCTTAAAGCAATATTCTTCTTTTAAAAAAGACTTAGTTTCGTTTGCACTGAAGAAAGATTTCCCTTATGTAAATATTAAAACTATTTACAACGAAGGAAAAACAGGAGCCTTAGTTTTTGAAATCCAAGTAAACGTAAATAACAAATCTTATTCTAGGATACTCAAATATGATAATAAATACAAAATTCAAAAAGAATATGAAACTTTTATAAACAATGAAATTATTCATGGAAAGCTCACCTCTCCAAAATGT
>CALDSP010000146.1 GCA_937924465.1 uncultured Leptospiraceae bacterium | reverse complement strand
AAATTTAGTATTAATGTTTATTGCACGTAACGTATAAAAAATTATTGCACAGTTTACAAGTTATCAAAACGACTATATTCTGGAACAAAATTTAGTTTAAAACTAGTCACAGGTCCGGAACGATTTTTTGCTATAATAATTTCAGCTTTATTTTTGATATCATCAGAAACCTCTTCTTTTGTCTTTACAAGTTCTTCCCTATAAATGAATGCCACTATATCCGCATCTTGTTCAATAGCACCCGACTCTCTTAGATCAGAAAGCTGAGGTCTCTGATCCTTAGAACGAGTTTCTACAGCTCTTGACATTTGAGAAAGTGCTATGATGGGACAGTTGGCTTCTCTTGCCATTTGTTTTAGATTTCTTGAAATTGAGGCAACTTCTTGTTGTCTTCCCATATCTCTTGTTGTGGGATCACTCATGAGTTGTAGATAATCTACAATAATAAGAGAAAGTTGAGTTGTAATAAGAAGTTGACGAATACGACTTTTAAATTGCCAAATAGAAAGAGTTCCCGAATCATCAATATAAATAGGAGCATTAGAAACAGTTGTAATTACTGAAATCAATTTATTCCTATCATTTTCTGTTAAAGAACCCGTTTTTAAATTTGTAGAATTTATTCTAGCTTCTGAACAGATCATTTTAATTAGAAGTTCAAGACGACTCATCTCCAACGAAAAAATTGCAACTGTTTTTTTTTCACGTAACGCAACATTTGTTGCAACATTGAGTGCAAAAGTTGTTTTTCCATTTCCGGGTCTAGCAGCAATAATCATGAGTTCATGAGGTTTTAGTCCAGTAGTTGCATCATCTAAACCATTGATATGAGTTCTTAGACCAATTGCAGTTCCTTTTGTTTGGAACATTGTTTTTATATAATCAATGAGATCATTTTTATCTTCATTTATTGGTCTTAACCCTTTTGTAATTACGTTACGTGAAACTTTAGCTAACTCTGCTTCAATAGAAGTAAAAACTTCTTCATTTTCATCAGTATTTTCTTGAACTTTCTGAATAGATTCTTTTAAGACCTTGATATAATTTCTACGACTAGAAAATTTTTTAATGCGGCGAATATAATATTCAAGAGGATGAACAATGATTGCCTCAGCGTAAAATTTCATAAGGTAAGAAGTTTCTTCTTCCTCATTTTGAAATCTTTTCTTTTGTCGAAGTTGGTTTATTACAGCAATGGGCTCAATTGCAATGTTTTGATCTATAAGTTCTGTTATACTTTCAAAAACTTTTTTGTGGAAATCAAAGTAAAAATCCTCTTTGTCTAAACCTAGATCAACTCCTCCACTTGCCCCTTTGTGAAGGAGATAAGCCAAATAGGCTTGCTCTGTTTCCTTTTCAAAGAGGCTTTGTCCCATTGAACTAGGTGGCTTTTGAGACTTTAAGTTTTAATTCAGGTTGGATTCCTTCAGCAAGTTTAATTTTTATGTTGAATTGCCCAAGAGATTTAATATTCTCCGGAAACTCTATTTTACGCTTGTCTAGCTCAATTCCAAAAGTAGATTGAATTGCATTTGCTACATCTTGGTGAGTAACAGAACCATAAAGTTTATCATTTTCACCCACTTTTACGAAAACTTCTACTTCTTTTCCCTTTAAAGTTTGAGCAATACCATCTAAAGATTTTTTCTTTTTTTCCTTCTTTATTTCGGCTAACTTTTTTTGATGCAGTGCTGCTTTGGTTGAACCTTCATCGGCACGGATTGCTATTTTTTGGGGAATGAGAAAATTTCTAGCAAAGCCATCTGCGACTTCTTTTATATCTCCAGCTTCTCCAAGATTAGGATGATCTTTTTGTAATATGACTTTCATAAATTCCTCACTGTACTTTAAATGGCAATAGCCCAATAGAACGTGCCTTTTTAATTTCTCTGACTAAAATCCTTTGCCATTTAGCAGAAGTTCCTGTAATTCTGCGAGGGAGAATTTTTCCTCTATTTGTAATGAACTTACTCAGTAACTCTACGTTTTTGTAGTTCAAAGAGGCAGCAAGCTCTTTATCGGCAGTAAATTTGCAAATTTTTCTTTTGTATTTTGCATTCTTTTTAGGGAATTTACTATCAGCATCTTTGGCACGAAAATCCTTCTCATCCTCATCTTCTTCTGGTTTTTCTGAAAGTAACTCCTCTTCTTTAGGCTTTATAGTTTGGTTTTCTAATTCTAATTCTGACATAAAATCACCTCTTCTCTTTTTTTACAATTAAAGATCGCAATATATTTTGGTTTAAATGAAACTCATGCTCTAAAGACTTAATAATTTCTGGTTTTGCTTTACATTCTAAGTAGGTATAAAAACCAGAAGTATTCCCCTGAATTTTATGATAAAGAGTTTTGGAGCCCCAATCTTCTTCATGAGTGATTTCCGCAGAAAATTTAGAGAGAATATCTCTAATTTGTTTTTTTGTTTCTTCCACCACAGCAGGTGAATCAACAAGAACGTTGGTAATTTCGTAAACTCGCATTTAGTTCTCCTTTGGGTATTCTCTCAGTTCTGAAGTGCTCCCAACGGCAAAATTGGGTTCAGTGAGAGTAGAAGATATTTTTTTGTCAAATTATAATGGGCTCTTTTTGAGTCTACTTATTTTTCACAATACAATCTAGGAAATTTAAAAATCTATTTTATATTATATTTTTAACCTTAAAAAAAATAAGTGAAAAAGCTTACTTTCTTATAAAAATATTGTATATTTTTACAACAACTCAAGAGTTAAAATACCTATCTGCCAAGTCATTTAACGCCCCCGGAAGTAAACGAGAGATCCAATCAAAAAGCATAGGAATTGGACCAGGAAATACATGCAAGGTTCCATTTTTAATTCCCAAAATCATGTCGTTTACAACATCTTTGGGTTCAGCGAGCACAAAGTCAGGCAGAGTTTTTCTTTCCTTGACCCCAAACTGTTCAGATTCTAAGATTGGAGTTCTTGTAAAAAATGGATATACATTGGTTACTTCTATTCCTTTTGGTTTTAATTCTCTAGAAAGTGCCTCTCCAAAAGCTCTAATTCCAAACTTAGAAGTAGAATATACCGTAAGACCCGGAGTAGCTACAATTCCTGCAACGGAAGAAATATTTACAATATGACCCGATTGTTTTTTGATCATATAAGGCAAGAAAGCATGAGTAAGTCGCATGGCAGCAAGTAAGTTTAATTCAATAATTTTTTCCCATTTCCGAGTTGGAATTTCTTGAAAAGGGCCAAAAAAAGCAAGTCCTGCATTGTTCACTAAAACATCTGGACCTGATTCAATGTAACCTAAAGTATAACGAACTAAATCCTCAATTCCTTCTTTGGTAGTTAAATCTAAGGTAATGTATCCAAGAATTCTACCTGTTCCATATCCACGAAATTTGGTAATAAGTTCTTTCAAAGAAGATTCAGTTATATCAGAAAGAATTAAAGTAGAACCTTCTTTAAGAAAAGCTGCAACCATTTCTTTGCCAAGCCCCCCCGTGGCTCCAGTCAAAACCACAACCTTAGTATTTAAATTTTTCATTGAATCCCCTTAAAATAATATATCTTCTTTATTTTGTCTTTTTTTTTCACGAGGAAGATTTTCTTTTACAATTTGTCCATTTTTTGATTTTGTAATAAGTTCAATTTTTCCTTCCGCTTCTTTAAGTTTGTCGGTACAAATTTTTTTTAATTCCATTCCTTTCTCATAGGCTTTTATGGATTCATCTAAAGTGAGTTGTCCTTTTTCTAACTTTTCTGCAATTTTTTCTAACTCCTGCAGAGCTTCTTCAAAGCTAATTTTGCTCATTCTAATATCCTTTTTACTTCTACTTCTAATTTCCCTTTACTTAAGATGACTTCTAATTTTTCTCCAAGCTTTACGTTTTTAGAATCCCG
>CALDSP010000145.1 GCA_937924465.1 uncultured Leptospiraceae bacterium | reverse complement strand
AAAAGCAGTTCTTCCAGAAAACAATAATTATTTAATTAGAGAACTTGATTTTATAATTCCAAAAGGCACAACTCATCCTTTTTACGTGTATGAAGTATTTAATATAGATGAAGAAAAGATAAAAGAAAAAAAATTACAATCCCTAAAAATTTTAGAAGAGGCAATTTTCCATTACAGAAAAAAAATTTTCGAGAATCGAAAAAATTATTTTTTGAAGTTTTGAAAATCTTACCCAATGATCCAATCCCTCAAATGTATATAGAACGAATTCAATATTTTATAAAGAATCCTCCCTCCTTTGAGTGGGAAGGAATTTGGAAGTTTTTTGAGAAATAAACTCGACAAATAAACTTATAGACAATCCAATTCAAACTATGAAATTACATTATAGAGAAATTGCAGGAATTGGAAATCCAATTCTTATATTGCATGGACTTTTTGGTTCTTCTAAAAATTGGATTACAAATGGAAGAGAATTAAGTAATTTTGGACCAGTGTATTTATTGGATCTAAGAAATCACGGAGACTCTCCCCATTCCCCTTCTCACAAGTTACATGACATGGTAGATGACTTAAGAGAATTTTTAGACTCTCATTCTATTTCCAATCCGGTTTTACTTGGTCATTCTATGGGTGGATTAGTGAGTATGTTGTTTGCACTTTTGCATCCAAGTTTAGTTTATAAATTGATTGTTGTAGATATTGCTCCCAAAAGCTATGAATTGAAATATCACGAAGAATTTGCGGCATTAAAAATGGATGTTTCCCAATATCAATCTAGAGAGGAGATTGATAAAGATATGGAAAAAATTTTACCTGATGGCTTTATTCGTAAATTTCTTCAAATGAATTTAGAGCGTTTAGAAAATGGAGGTTATCGTTGGAAACTGAATGTGGAGGGAATAGAAAATTCTCAAAATGCTTTTGAATGGAATTTACCAGATTCAGCACGATTTTTAAATGAGTCCTTGTTTATTTTTGGAGAAAATTCAGAGTATGTTTCTCATCTAGATTTAGAACTAATTCGTAGACTCTTTCCCCATTCCCATGTAAAATTTATTCCAAACGCAGGACATTATTTACACTACACTCATTCTTCTGAATTTTTACGTCATGTAAAAGAATTTTTATTATAAAAACCTTGACATTCCCTGCCATATATTTTTCATTTTGATTAATTCTTACGGTTTAGGAGAATTACCATTTACAAAGAACTAACTACTATTCCAAATCCTGTTTTTGCGGCTTTCAAAGGACTAGATTATTATATAGAAAAATTTTTTTTTCGTTGGTATGCTCAAACCTTGAGAGACTTTAACTCTCTTCAAGTAGATGGAATAGAATATGTTCCAAGGTCCGGGAGAGTTATGCTTGTTCCCAACCATAGTGGAGTTTTAGGTTGGGATGCTGTTATATTATACAATGAAATAGTTCGCCAAAAACGTAGAATTCCTAGAATCATGGCTCACAATTTTTGGGAATCCAGTCCTTTTTTATCTAGAATAGCAAGAAGGTTTGGAGCTTTTGGAGCTGATTTTAAACAAGCAGTCAAATTTTTAAAGAAAAACAAACTTATGATTTTATTTCCAGAAGCAGAACACGGAAATTTTAAACCTAGTGTGCAAATGTACCAACTCACCGAATTTAATCCCGGATTTATTGCCCTTTCTCTCATGACAGAAACCCCTATTATTCCAGTAGTCATTATGGGAGCTGAAGAAAACTTTGTAAATTTAGGTACGTTAGATTGGTTTGAAGAGCAAATTGGAGCAAAAATTCCTCTTCCTTTGAATCTTTTACCTATTCCTTCGAAGTGGAAGATTCGTTTTTTAAAACCTATTTCCCTTTCCAAATACGGAAGAAAAGAAGTAAAAAATGAAAAATTTTTAGTGGAGGCAAGTCAAAATATTCGTCTTCGTATTCAAGCAGCTATTCACACTGAATTAGTGAATCGAGGAGTCTTTAAATTTTAGGAGAAAGTATGGAGAAAATAATCAATCGAACTGAGTTACTCATGAAACTTAAAGTTAGTGATGTTATGAATAAAGATGTCATCACTGTAGATTTTGATGATTTAGTTGCAAAAGCAGCTCGACTGATGATGGAACACAGGCTACACAGTCTTCTAGTTTTAAAATATGGAAAACCTGCTTATATGATTTCTGCCTATGATGTACTGAAACTTTCCTATGAAGACACTTTCAATCAAAGTAATTATGATATGTTAAAAACTCCTATAGAAGAATTAGTAAAAGGTCAAAAGCTAGTCTCAGTTACTACAGATACCCCTCTTTTAGATGCTTTGACTACTTTAGTTGAATACAATATTCATTCTGTTCCAGTCATTGATGATAACGTAGTTATGGGTATTTTAACTTTAATGGATTTAGCAAGATGGTATAAATCTACCCATGAATGAAAATGTTTTTTTAGGAGTTTCCTCTGAAGATATTCAAAAAGAAAGACAAAAAGCAAAAGAACTAAAAAAAACTGCTTGGTGGAAAAAAAAAAGAGCCTCTGGAATTTGTTTTTATTGTAAACAGAAATTTCCAGTAAATGAACTTACTATGGATCATATTGTTCCACTTTCCAAAGGTGGAAAATCTATAAAAGCCAATCTAGTCCCCTGTTGCAAAAACTGCAATAAGAAGAAAAAAGATAAATACGCCTTTGAAATCTGACTAAATAAAAAATTCTTGACTTAATCGGTAAAATACAATATGGTCAAAAAACTATGCTTTTTAAATTTTCCTTTACTCGAATTTTAACTCTTTTTTTAGTTGTAAACCTTTCTAACTGCTTTGAAGTAGTTCATTACATACAAAAACTAGAAAACGATACATTTCGTATTCAATGGTCATTCGCTATTTCTAGTGCATTTACAAAGCAAGATCCAAATCAGCCAACTCCTCCCAAAGAAAATTTGAAAGATAAAATCAAAAATTCTGAAACTGAACTGAATGAAAAGCTAAAAGAATATGTAAATAATTTTCAATATTCAATTATAGAGAATGAATATGAGACAGGAATACGAATTAGTTTTGATATTAAAAATTTAAACAATGTTCCCAAAATAGATGGTCTGGCGGAAGAGGGACTTCCCATGATCCCCCGTTGGAGAAGGGAGAAAAACCAACTTATTTTCCAATTTTCTAACAAAGATAAAAATCAAAATACGGATTCTAAGACTGAAAGTACAGAAAATGAACAAATAAAATCGGAGGATGGGGATCCAACTCAAAAAATTGTCTCTATGATTATGTCTTCTGCAACTTATAGATTGATACTGGGAAACAATTTATCTCCTAAAAAAAT
>CALDSP010000144.1 GCA_937924465.1 uncultured Leptospiraceae bacterium | reverse complement strand
CCAGTGCTATAAATAATTCCTTTTAAGGGAACAATATCAGAATAATCTCTTCCCCAAGCTACAGTTATGTGTTGATCTGAAGGTATTAGATTGTTCGTGGGATCTAAATCTAACCAACCAAAACTTGGAATATAAATTGAAAACCAAGCATGGGTTGCATCTACACCTACTAGTTTTTCTTTTCCCGGAGGAGGTAAAGTTTCAAGATATCCACTCACATATCTTGCAGGTAGTCCTACAGCTCTAACACAAGAGATAGCAATTTGAGTAAAATCTTGGCACACTCCTTTTCGCTCTTCAAAAACTTTCTCTACAGATGTTAAAACGTCTGTATGTCCTTTTGTAAATTTAAAGTCTTTAAAAATTCTTTGATTGAGTTCTAAGCAAGAATCAAATATAGAGCGGTTGTGGTGAAATGATTCCTCTGCATATTTCGTAATTTTTTCATTTGGTGGAGGAATCAAAGGAGAGGGAAGAATATAATTTATAAAATCTAGTTCTTCATTTTTATAAGATTTTAATTTTGAAAGTCCATCAGATAATGTGAGCTTTTGCCATTCAACTGTATTACGCGATTCTAAAATTGTTGAAGTGTTTCGCTCAATTTCACAAGAAGAAATTACCTTGAGTTCTTGGTGGGATTGTTGAACTAAAAATTGTGTAACATTATTTCCAAAAAAATCAGTATATTCATCTATTTCAGAAGGCGTAGGAGTAATATTGAGTTGAAAATCTAATAACTTTTGGTAGTGGAGTTGCCTAGGTTTCAAAACAGCTCTATTATGACAAAAGGTTACATGGTATTCGTAATAATAAATTGTAGTATGTGTAATCTTGTATTTCACTCTTTCTCCATGATTTTATTTGCACTTTGATAGACATGTATAAAATAATTTTGTGCTATAGTATCTGAACATTGCATCATTAAATTCATAATTTTATTCATAGAGTTATCTAAAAAATTTCGCTCAAGAGAATTTTTATCGAAACTTGCAATTTCTTCTGCACTACTGAGTTGTATGATTAACCTTGCTTCATAAATAAGTTTTTCATAACTTGAAAGTCCCCTACTAATTCCACTTCGTGGTAATTTTGAAGCTGAGATAACAAGTTTATTTAGTTTATTCGCAAGAGACTTTGGATATCTTTCTTCCATTAGTAATAAATCTAAAAATGATTCGATATTTATGGAAGAGCGATAACTCATTCGATAAGTGTTTAAACTTTCACTGTTTCGAAGTGTTGCCTCCATAAGTTCATATTCAAGTTCTTCCGAGTATTTTTTAGAAAAACATGTGCGGATTTTGTTTGAGATTAAAATGACTTCTTCTATTCGAAGACCCAAAAAATAAAGGACTAAACCTTGCTCTTCAAACATGCTGTCTTCAACTAACCACATAAAAGCTACAAGACGAGAGATGAGTTCATCTAAACTTGTAATAATTAAAACAGGATTTCTAGGAGATTCTTTCAGTACACTTTCCCAATGTTGAATAAGTCGGTCAAAAACTATCCACGTATCTTGAGACCAAAAATTTCTTACACAAAAATTTAAATTTTTTAACATGTTCATCGTCTGTGCCAGACTTCCAATTCTTGAGCCGTCAAGCAATACGGATCGTATTTCTTCTTTGGGATAAATGAGTTTTGTCTTGGAATCTGTAAAAAAACCTGGATATGTTAAAGTAATTGCAGTGAGTCCTTTACAAAGAATGTTGAAAGATTCTCTATGAGCATAAGTTTCATTGTTCTCTGTCATTTTACGTATGAGAGTGCGAATGTAGCGTGCTACTATCAGTGCTCTTGCGGTATATCTTCCTACCCAAAAAAGATTTTCTCCTGTCTGACTAGGAAGAGAGTCTAAGCCTGTAATAAGGGTTTGTGTACCATAATTTTCAGCAATGCTAGATAATTTCACACCTATGTCGGGGTGTTTACACGTTACCCAGAGATCTTTACTTGTTCCACCGCTTTGATTAGAAACAAAAAAGCATTCTTTTTCTACTGCAACTCTAATGAGTCCACCTGGCATAACATAATATTCTGAAGGACTAGAGGATACTGCAAAAGCTCTCCAAATTGATTTTCTTGGCTCAATTCTATTTTCTACTAGAGTAGGAGTTGTAGAAAAATTTACTTGCTCTTGTCCTACAAACATGTAAGGAGTTTTTAAAATACGTTTTTTAAGTTCTTCTCTTTGTGATTTTGTGAGTTTAGGACCAATGAAAGTATCTTGTTCATTTGTTTGAGTTATGTATTTAATTATAAGATGATTTATGTTTTCTAAGACAAAATCCATTTCTTTTTTTTGTCCACACCACCACGTGGCAATTTGAGGTAGTATGAGGTCTTCTCCTAAAATGACCTTTGCTATGGAAGGAAGAAAAGGTATAAGACCTGGATTTTCTACCACTCCAGCTCCTATAGGATTGATGATCGCTACATTCCCCTTTCTTACTACATTCATAAGTCCTGCAACTCCTAACCATGAATCTTCGCGTAATTCTAAGGGATCACAGAATACATCATCTACTCTTCTTAGTACAACATCAATTTGTGTAAGACCTTTCAAAGACTTTAACCACAAATAACCATCTCTTGCAACCATATCGCTACCTTGTACAAGAGGATATCCAAGAAAAGAAGCTAAATAAGAATGCTCAAAATATGTTTCATTGTAAGGACCTGGAGTTAGTACTACTATAAAGGGATTGTCTTTTCTTTTTGGGGAAGAATCTTTTAGCATTTTCTTGAAATGATTATAAAAGCTGGAATACCGTTTTACGTGAAGTCCTTCAAATAACTCTGGCATAACTTTAGCTATTGTAAGCCGGTTTTCTAGAGCATAGCCCATTCCCGAGGGTGCTTGCGTGCGATCGTTGATAACCCAAATTCTATTGTCTGGTCCTCTAGCCATATCAGTAGCG
This sequence comes from uncultured Leptospiraceae bacterium, assembly GCA_937924465.1. Taxonomy (GTDB): domain Bacteria; phylum Spirochaetota; class Leptospiria; order Leptospirales; family Leptospiraceae; genus CALDSP01. The sequence continues at coordinate 111 of CALDSP010000144.1, read as the reverse complement.
TAGATTGAAATTTGGTTTTGATTTGGATAAGCAATCTGATTACACTGTCTTAAAAAACCTTTATGCCCGTAAACTAATTCATAAGGAAGAAAACCATCTTTTATAAGAGTT
>CALDSP010000143.1 GCA_937924465.1 uncultured Leptospiraceae bacterium | reverse complement strand
GAGAAAAAAAGAACTCTCTCAAAGTAGCAAAAAATGCTATTCAGCTTGGTATGGATGATCAACAAATTTCTCTTTTAACTGGTTTGTCTCTTGAAGAAATTATGGAAATACGTAAAAGTCTATAGTTTGGATAAACATTTTCTGGTTTATAATGATTTAAAAAATTTTATTGCTTTAAATATTAACATCTTATTCCTTTTTTTTATTGTAAACAAGTTCATAAACTTTTTTATTGTGATTGTAGAATAAATTGGGGAGAAAACACAAATCGCACTATGCCTTTAGACTATCATAGATCTTTTCCTAGTGGTAAGATTGCAATACAACCTACTAAACCGACACGCAACTTTCATGATTTAAGTCTCGCCTACTCACCCGGAGTAGCAGAACCTTGTTTAGAAATTCAAAAGGATGAAAACCTAGTTTATGAGTATACAAATAAAGGAAACCTTGTTGCAGTAATTTCTAACGGAACTGCCGTGCTTGGACTTGGGAATTTAGGAGCACAAGCAAGCAAACCTGTTATGGAGGGCAAAGCCGTTTTGTTTAAAAAGTTTGCAGGAATTGATGTATTTGATCTAGAAATCAATACAACTGACCCACAAAAATTAATTGAAACTATAACTTTACTTGAACCCACTTTTGGAGGGATTAACTTAGAAGATATTAAGGCTCCCGAGTGTTTTGAAATAGAAACCGAACTTGTCAAAAGAATGAATATTCCCGTATTTCATGATGATCAGATCAGCATGGAACAGCAGTAATCACAACTGCTTCCCTTATAAATTACTTTGAAATAACAGGAAAAAACCCTTCTAATTGCAAAGTAGTCATTTCTGGAGCGGGAGCTGCTGCAGTTGCTATTGGTAGACTTATTCAAAATCTTGGAATTGCTTCTGAAAATATTTTCATGGCAGACTCTAAAGGAATTTTAAATCATAACCGAAAAGATATTTCCCCAATCAAACAAGAATTCGTACGTCACACCTCAGATATTACAATTGCCGACGCAATGAAAGATACAGACATTTTTATAGGAGTTAGTGTAAAAGATATTTTAAATGAAAGTATGGTTTCTAGTATGGCAAAGGATCCTTGCATTTTAGCTTTGGCAAATCCCGATCCAGAAATACCTTACCCTATTGCAAAATCTGTTAGAAAAGATTTAATTATGGGAACAGGCAGAAGTGACTATCCCAATCAAGTAAACAATGTTTTATGCTTTCCCTTTATTTTTAGAGGAGCGTTAGATCTTCGCGCACAACGAATTACAACTGAAATGAAACTTGCTTGTGCTAAAGCTCTTGCAATGCTTGCAAGAACAGAAACCCCAGAATATGTTTCAGAATTATATGATGGACAAAAATTTGAATTTGGTCCAGAATATATTATCCCTAAACCTTTTGATCCTCGTGTATATTATGAGGCTTCCATTGCAGTAGCGGAGGCTGCCGTCTCTAGTAGTGTAGCAAGAAAGGAATATATGGGAAGAGATGACTATAAAGAATATCTTAGAAAAAGAATAGAATTTCAGTCAAATTTTAGACTGTAATCAATAGAAATCTTTTTTTCTTATTTTATATACCTGACCACACTTTGATTTTTTCTTAGAATTGACTAGATTTTCTAACTCACTTAGTTCAGAATCCAAAACACAAATAAAACAGTTTTCTGTGCCTCCACCTTCTTTTTCAGTGTTGATCCATAAAAAAACGTGATCACAAAGTGGAGAAAAACTAGACAAAACATGATCAATTCTATATTCCTTCTTTAGAGAAACTTTACAGTAAAGTTCAAAATTAGCTTTTGTGCAAAATCCTCTTGGGTAAAGTGATAAAATTATTCCAAAAAAAATTACAAGTGTTATTAAGACTTTAAGATTTTGTTTGGACATTTACGTTGTGCGACAAAGAAGAATTTCCATAAACCTGAAACACTCTATAACCCAAGTAACCAAAAATCCCTAACCCTAAATAAAAGAAAATTCGCATAATCCAAACAGAAAGAGGAGGCTCCACAATAGAATAACCAAAATTAGGATTTGGCTCTTGGTTTTCTAAACTTAGATACACAGAAGTAACTTCTTCTGCAACCAATCTACTTGTAAGAATAGCATCGAAGTTTGGGGATTTTTGGTATTGGTTTCCATAATACAAATAAAGAGAGTTCGTATCTTCTAAGATTTCTGGAGTAATTTCAAAAAGCAATTCTTGTTGGGCATAAAGCAATTCTAATGATGTGAGGTTTAAGGGAGAATTGTCTTCATAAAGTAACTCCAACTTAAGTGGATTTTTGGATTCTCTAGGAAACTGAATTTCTAACTTACTTTTTTGATCTTTGGTTTTTTGTAGAGTTCCTTCTGAAAAATAATAGTATTCCTTTGCAATTGAATCAAATTCATATACCCTGAAGGAACGTTGGAAATTTTTTTCTTGAAAACCTAACCTAAGTTTAGAATAAGGAATTCGATTGGGATTATCTATATAATAAACCATGCTTTTTATATCTTCATCATTTACAATTTTTATAGATTCTAGTGAAATAGGTTTTCCAATTTCTTTTCTTTGCTGAATTGGAATATAATTCACTTTTTTAAATTTGTAATCTAAATCTGGTCCATCAATTTCTATTTTAGCAAATAAAAATCTATCAGGCTTAAAAAATCTTATATTTCTTTTAACTCCCGTATCTAAAGATGTATCTAATTTATAAATCTTTTCGCGATTCCATTCATTCATGTCCTCGGGTTTCATTTGTCCCATAACAGAAACATTGGCTTCAAATTTACGGTCTGCATCAATTTCCAAACTAGAGTAAGCTGTCCCCGCTGGTAGTTCTGGAAGTCGTAAGATATAGCGAATTCTTCCACCATCTAATGCATCTTTTTTTATTACTTTTGGAATTTTACTCCCTTCATTTTGTAAATTTTCTTTTTGAATTACGCGAATTATGTAAGGAAGTAATTTATTCCCTTGCACAACTCGAATATCATCAAGATGGGAATTAGAAAAAACCTCTTCGTCTAATACAATCTTAGCAACATAAAAAGTTTGTAATTCTGAACTTGGAGTAATTTATTTTCTATAATTAAAACTTTTTTCTTGAAATGGAACTCCATAAAGACTTTCAATAAAAAATAAAATTATTATAATAAAAAACTTCATTCCTTTTCCCCTAATAACTTTGCTTTAAATTTTTCATAAAATATTCCAACTACTACAAGCCCCAATCCTAAACTAAACCCTGAAATAATTTTTACAATTAAGCTCATTTGCCAAATATCATATAAATAAAATTTTACTACTAACAAACCAATTAAAATAATTCCAATTTTTCTTGTTTCTAAAGAATCTTTTATAAAACCATGTGCTAAATACACACCTGAATAAAACGCTAATACATAAGAATAACTCAAATTTCTATAACTTAAATTTTGTACGTAATGATACATTTCCACCATGCTTGCAAATATGAGGATAAATAAAGGTGCAATATAAAAAAAGTTTTTCAATTGAAAATCTGAATTTTCTTTAACTTGAATAAAATTAAAAATTAAAATTCCTATCCCTAAAAGATAAACTAAAAATCGAGTATTAAAAAATAAGATTCCTATAGTTTGAGTTGTAGACAGGTTAAAGACTAGACTAATTAAAGTAAAAAACCAAAGTATAACCCCAAGATAATAAAAAATTTTTTGGTTTTGTTTTGCACCTAACGTAACAAGTCCACCACTTACAATCAAAAAAGGTAAATTTGCCCACTCCCCTTCCCATATACTTAGAGTTGCAAGCACAAATAAATAAGCACTTCCTAAAATACCGAAACCACTCATTTTTTCTGCTTTGCTTTGAACTTCTTTGGGATAAAGTAAAAACAGAAAAGGAAGCAAGGAAAGTAATAAGATTAAATTAGGAGCAAACTGCGGATAAAAATGCCTAGCAGTCCAATTCATTAAAGAACCATAGCCAATACAACCCAATAAAATTGCAAGAGGGCCTGTCCAAGACATTTGTTTTGTCAATTGAGGTTGAAAATAAAACTCACGAACCAAGATTCCTACAAAACTAAAAACCAAAAATAGAAATGGTATAAGAAAACTACTTTGATGTAAATTCTCTTTTGCCCAAATTCCATATATAAGAATGTTTAAACTAGGAATAAAAATAGCAGAGGCTCTCCAATAAAAAGTTTTACCCATCCAAACATGAATGAAATTCCAAAAAGTCAAATAGCTAAATAAAAACTTATAAGAATTTTCGCCAGTAGAAAGTAAGATTGGGTTTAAAAAAACAACAAGAATGCCAAAAATATAAAGCACTTCTGAACGCGCCAACTTAGAGAAAAGTATTGTGATTCCAGATAAAAGAAACATTCCTACAAACGTTTCTTGAATAGTCAAAAAATCATAAAAACGATAAGCACTAAAGACTCCTAAAAATACAACACTGATTCCTGTTCCAAGCATAGTTGGTGAGAGCTTTTCATAATTCCTCTTATAAAAATAGAAACTCAATCCCCATAAGAAATATCCTCCAAGTATCGCAAGAAAGATCCTACCACTTTCGTTAATCCAATAGTTTTCAAAGGCATAAGTCAAAAACCAAATAAAAGCAAGTAAAATAGCCAAAAAACCTGCTTTAGCAATGAGGTTCGTACCAAAGAAATTTTCTAAACTTTGTTTAAATTCAAAAATTCTTTTTACTTTTACAGGCTGAATTTCTTCTTGTGTATACTTTTTATCTTCTGAAGTTTCTAATTTCTTGAGTATTGCATGGATTTCATAGAGTTCTTGTTCTAATTTGGCAAGCCTTTGTTTAATACTTTTCAATTCCTTAGAGGACATGTATATAGTATACTTAGAAAACCTTTATTTTGTAAAGGATTTTCTACTAAAAATAAAATATGAAGTTTTAAAAAGTCTGAAAATTAGGAAAAACTACTACCTCCAAATCACCTTTTCAATTGAGAAAGGATTTTCTATTGGTTTTTTTTTAAATAAAATTAGTTCTGCCTTGCCTCCAACCTGAATAGCCCTATTGTTGTTCACTCCTATATATTTACATGAGTTTTCAATGGCAGACTTTAAATAAAAATTATTTTGTATAGTCTCTCCAAAAATTTTTAACTCTTGTATAGTACTAATTCCATGAAAAGAAAGAAAATTCCCTGCCCCACTTCCTAAAATCAAATTTCTTTGGATACTCGGATTTTTAATAATAAATTCCAAATAACTAGAAAAAGGAACAGTCTTTTCAGAAATATCAGTTTGAAAAGAAATAGAATTTTCTATTTTGGGAAAAATTTTTTTATTAAAATAATTAGAATTTGAGTTTAAAAAATCAAATTCTTCATTTAGGTTTTGAGTTTGTAAAAGAAATAAGTTTTTATAAACATTTAAAAGAGGTAAAAGTTTAAGTTTTTTTATGTGTTCTTTTTTAATATCTTGGCTCCATTGAATAGAAATTGGATGTTGTAAATATTCAATCCCGACCCTTAAAGCATCTAAAGTAGAGTATTTGTTTGCAAAGGTAGCTACGGAAAGAAAATTATTCTTTGCAAGGTTTTTTAAAATATATAAACTTTCACTGGTAAAATAAAAATCATTCTCTGGAAAATATCTATGAATCAATAAAATTGGTAAACGACTATTCTGTTGTTCACGAAACTCATTTAAAATTTCTTGAAAACTTTCACTATAAAAATAAATTTCTTTTGGAAGTTCTCCGTACTCTTTGGTTGAAAACATAATGGGTCTTTCAGAAAAGTATATCTCTGGAAGTTTGAATTTTTTCTTTTTAAGCTCCAGGTAAGAATTTTTTACCCATGGAGGATCAAATACACTCAAAATATAAGTAATTCCATGTTGTAAATAAATTTCTAAAGTTTCTTTTAACTCTTCTTTGTTATGTGTTCCTCCTAAAGCATTTAAACTCAGAGTTACTTGTGCATCACAAAAACTTGGTGTGATATAATAATAAGTTTTTGCATTTTGGGGAGCATTCTGAATTTGAGTTATAATTTGATCTTGAATTGTAATTTGCACTGGTCCTTTCCATGTATAATCTTTTATATCCAAATAATAAGAATAAGGGAGAATGATTGTTTTTGAAAAAACCTTCGCGCTTAACAATAATAATGCTAAAACTATAAGTTTCATCGAACACTTCCTCCTGTTGGAATAGTAGGTAGATTTGGATTTTGTGGTGCTTGAGTTTCTTCTTTTTGAAAAGTTTCTTGCGGCTTTTGTGGGAGAATAAGTTTTGTGTTTTCTACTTTTTCATATAAATTGGGAGAAATGTTCCTGTATATAAATTTACATTTATCTTTTTGAGAATAGTCTTCTTTGTAAAGAAAAAGTTTCTCAAAAAACCAATCAAATTCTTGTAAGTGAGTTTTAGAATCTATAAACTTTGTTTTTGAGACACTTTTTGCCTCAAAACTCGGGAGCTCTTCTTGGTGTTTTTCTGTATTATTTTTTTTGTATCGTTTTTGATTGATTGAATTAGAACTAGCTATTTCCCTTAAAATAGGAAGTGCAATTCTATTTCTTTTATAGATAGATTGCTCTTTACAAATTTCTCTAATTTGAAGAATTGTTTTATCACTTGGTTCAATAGGAATTTCAACTATTACTTGAAAAAAATCTCTAGCTATAAAGCCTGTGTAGTTTTCTATTTCATAAGTCTTGAGTTTATGTTCTGGATCTGAAATTTGACATTGATGTAATAGAGTAAATAACAGAATTGTTGTTAAGTTAGGAAAAGGAAAATACCTCATATCCTTTGATTTTTTAAATTTTTCCTTACTAAAAAATA
>CALDSP010000142.1 GCA_937924465.1 uncultured Leptospiraceae bacterium | reverse complement strand
AGGAATTTTATGAAATTCTTTTCGTTTATTTAGAATAAGATTTATATCTTTGGATTTCGTAACTTCTGATGGAGAAATAAGAATGTGAAATTTAGGTAGATTGGAAAAAGAAAGGGTTTTATAAAGAAATTCTAAATTATCATCAAGATAGTTTTCACTTCCAATTTCCATTTCTTGGAGTTTTTCTTTTACTTCTTGCTTTGATAAATTTTCAGAGAAAAAAATTGTTTTATCACTATAAAACTGAAGTGTAAATTTGGACTTATTGGAAAAGTTTTGTAGTAAATTTTGAACAATCTGTTTTGAAATTTGGTTTTTTGCCCAGTTAGAAAGTTGTATGGTAAGGATTATAGGAATGGGTCTTTTTTCATCACTTTGAATAATTTTAATATATTCAATTTCTTGAATCTCTCCATCTGATTTTTCTAGTAAAGAAATTGGTTCTCTGGGTAAATTTTTTTTATTTTTGCCGTTAAAATAAAGTTTAACCTTAGGGAGTGAATCTAATTCAATAGATTCAAGTTCATAACTTTGTGCTTCCAATTGAACATAAAATACAAAAAAGAAGAGAGGCAAAAAAACTAAGAAATAGAGGTTTAGGAATCTCATATACCTAATAATTTTACGGAATAGGAATGTTTTAAGTTGAAGATTTTCCCATTTTGATTTATAAAATTTTCCAAAATTTCCCCTTCCTTTAAAATGATTCCTCTGTCTGCTAGCTCTTTTATGATCCTTTGATCATGACTAATTAAAATTACACTTATTTTTTCTTTAAATAAAATTTCCATTAAAATTTCCAAAGTTTTCTTTTCATTCTTTGAATCCAAAGCTGTAGTTGGTTCATCTGCAATAATTAGTTTAGGATGAATTTTCTTACACAATATCAAAAAAATCCTTTGTCTTTCTCCCCCAGAAAGATAATTAGGTTTAGATTCCCATTTTCTTTTTGGCTCTTGTATTCCAACAGATTCAAACAAGTCAAAAATTTCCTCTTTTATAAAACTAATCTTTTTTGACTTAAAATAATCTTCTATTTGCGCACCAACTGTCAAATAAGGATGCATAGCTAAAATAGGATTTTGAGGAATAAGATATAAATCTTTTCCTAAAATTTTTTGCCAATCTTTTAAAGAATATTCATGTTTTTCTTTTCCAAAAATTTGGAAAGTTTCATACTCTACTTTTAAGTTTTTATCTAAAATTCCTAAAATTGCCATTCCAATAGTAGATTTTCCACTTCCAGAGGCACCAACTAAAGCCAAGACTTCATTATTAAAAAGATCTATGGAAAAATTCTTAACAATTTTTATATTTGAATTTGTAGTAATATTTAAATTTCTAATTTTTAATAGATTGATTTTTTCGTTCAGAAATTGCTTCTCCTCTCTTAGTTTTGAGTTTTTTTATTAACTCCATAAATTCTTGAATTGCTTTATTGGAATCTTGCAAACCAAAATTTTTTGTATTTGGATTAGATTCTTTGTTGCTTACTCCTTGGTTTAAATAAAACAATTCATCTGAAATAATTTTTTTTTGTTTAGGAGTTGCATATTCAGAAAACATTTTTGTAAAATCTTCATCTAAATTCACAAGAAGTAAAGCCAAAGTATTTGGTCGTAAACAACGTATAAGCTGTTCCTTCCAAAAGGTATTCCAACTTAAAACTTCTTTCCAATGAAATTTTGGTTCTTTAATTCCAAGCACTTCTAAAGAGCTTTCTGATAAATTGAGTTCCGAAAACTCACTTAAAAAATTTTGCAAACTAGAAAACTCCCGTTGAATTGCTCTATTCAATTCCACTTCACTCACTTGGAGTACACCCGTGACTGTGTTGTTTTTGTTAGTTAAAAAACTCCCTGTGGATATAACAACAGAATAAGTAAAGCCCGATTTATCTTTTCCTTCTAATTTGTACAGCTCTTCACCATTTTTTATAAGAACATAATGAGTTCTTTCTACTACTTTTCCAAAGCTAATTTTCTTTGTAAGAAAGAAATCAAAAAGTTTTTTCTTTAATTCTTCTAACTCCTTATTGAATCCAAGAGGTTTTTTGTTTTTTTTGAGAATAATGTTTTGATTTTTCTGTTCCTTTCTTTTAAAAAAAGAAAATATTTTTTGCAACCATTTCATTTTCCATAATCCTTTCTGAGGTTTGAAGGTCTTTCAATAAAATTTTGATTTAATTCATACAATTTAGCAAATTTGAGAAATGTAGAAAAAGCAGATGAAACTGCAATCACAAAACCAGCATATCCATCTAAAAATCCTAGTTTAAAAATATAACACTCTAAAAATTTCACAATTGGTTTATACAAAGACTTTAAAATTGGAAATTTGATTTTTTTTTCATAACGAGTAAGAGCAACAATAGAGGAAAATTTATTGATTGTATCAATTTGATGAGATAAGTCTTGAAAACTATAGTGAATAATATCTCCATTTAATACTCCCCCTTTTCCTTTGATTTGAATATAATCATGAGGATTCTCACCTGTCCAAACTCCAAAACCTTTTTTAAAGAGTCTATAGCGTTTTAGAGGATACCATCCCCCATGCCGAATGAATCTTCCTAAATGAAAAGTTAAACGTGGAATTTTATAACCGTTCAAATTAGGATTGGGATTTTGTAAAATACGTTGAATTTCTTCCCGAAGTTTTGGACTCACCCTTTCATCTGCATCTAACGACAAAATCCATTCTCCATTGCATAATTCAATTGCACGATTTTTTTGCTCAATATGACCTGTAAAAGGATGCTGGTACAAACGTACTTTAGAATATAACTTGACAATTTCTAGAGTTTTGTCTGTACTAAAGGAATCTAAAACTATTACTTCATCTGCTAAATCATGAAAAGACTCTATACACTCTCGAATATTTTTTTCTTCATTGTAAGTAATTACTGCCACTGAAAAGTTGATTTTTTTATTTTCTTTTTCCATCTCAAATTTACCTTGGCACTAGAGTTTTAAATTTAATATTCTTTGTTTTGAAAATCACAAAAAATTTTGAATGAAAAATAAATTTGTTTTCAATTCTTATTCCCTTTCTGTTTGCGCTTTTAATGGTTTTATCTTGACCTTTCCATTATCGGTTACAATATCCCAAAGTTTTTCTATTCTTTCTGCTATTTTTTTTCTAATCGATAGCTACCAAAAAAAGCAACTTTTTAAGAGACTTAGAAACCGTTTTTTTTTAGCCGCCATCCTAATTTACTTTACTTTACTGATTTCATTTTTTGCAAATCTTATCAACTATGAAAAACTAACTAAAGCATTGTTAAATGGAGAATTCTTCGATTTTTGGATGTGCTTTGTATTACTAACAGGACATTATCTTGCTAGAAATGAACAAAATCTTAGAATTTTTTCGAAATCGTTTTTTATAAGTGCAATTTTAGCACTTACAACTGGAATCATTTCTATCTTTACTCCATTTCGTTTAGCTATATTTTTACAAAATTTTTTTCAAATTCCAGAAAATTCTCGAATGCAACATTATGCAGGAGAAATTTTAGGAGTCTCAACCTATCTCCCCATTGGGCTCATGAATACACATTTGACGTTTGGAGGAATCTTAGGACTTATTTTTATTGGTTTGGTTGCCAACTTTTTTTATAAAATTCAAAGTCGACCTTTTTATAGAAATCTTTTACATTCTGTAGTTATTTTTCTTTATGGATTTATTTTATTTTATAACCAAAGCCGTTCCATTTGGGTTGGAATTGTATTTTGTTTGTTTCTTTTAGGTTTTCGTTTCTTTACCACATGGAAAAAAGTTTTTAATAAAGAGAGACTTGCTATTTTTATTCCAATTATCATTTTAATATTTGCATTTTCTTATTATATTTTTCAAAAGAATTGGCTTATTCAGAGAGCTTTTAAGGAATCACTGCGAGATACTACTACAGAAAACCAAAGATTTTACATTTATAGAAATACTTTACCAATTATTTTTCATAATCCAATCTTTGGAGCTGGAATTGGAAACTTTCTCCAAGCTCACTTGAAAGAATCC
>CALDSP010000141.1 GCA_937924465.1 uncultured Leptospiraceae bacterium | reverse complement strand
GCTGAAAAGATTTCTTTTTTTCTTTTACAAGAATTCTTGAGTCAAAATAATTGAAAGATATGCAGGCAATTACTTTACCAAATGAATCCAAAATTAATCCCAATTGGACATACGTTACATTTGGAATGGGAATTTTACTTTGGGGGAGCCCGATTTTTGGATTGGGAATTTTTCTTCCAATTGCTTCTTTATTTTTATTTCGTTTAAATCATACAATTCGCTCTATTGCCTTTTATAGTTTAGTTTTTCAAATTATTTCTTATCTTTTTGCTTACTCCATAGACTTTGCCTGTATCCTTTTTAGCGATGATTACTACTGTAGTACTAATTTGAAAACTGAATGGCTTCCTTTCTTTTCAATTTTTGTTTTAGTTGTTAGTTTCCTTTTTTTACTTCTTGAAGCAAAGAACACGTTAAAACGAAAAGGAAGGCTCTATCCATTTTCCTCTACTTACAAGTGGAGTTTTGTAATTCTTACTCTAGCTTTTCTTAGTTCTATTTATGGAGAAAATTCTGAAATCAAAACTTGGGCTATAATGACCTTTAGTGGACTCATTGTTTTTATAGTAACCTACCACATAATTTGGGGGTGTTTTTTTTATAAGAAACTAAATTCTAATAATAAGTTGATTCTTTTTTTAGAAACCGTCTTTATTGTATCTATAGTTTTATTATTTGCGGGTGTTTACTTCTCTTCTTTGAGTATTTTTGGAATCTTAATTAATTTTATGCAAGGAAGAGATTTTATTTCAATTGAATATAGTTTTTTACAAGGAGATTTAGCTTTATACTTTTGGTTAATTTCTTTGTATGTAGCTAGTTCTTACGTTGGGCGCGAAAAAAGAACCTTTGCTCCATTCAGAAAGCTATATGCCTCTATCTTCATTCACAAAAGCATTCCTACACCTGTTTCTTCTTTAGGGTCATTCAGTTTAAAAAAGAAAGAAAAATATGCAAAAGTAAGAAATTGGATCTTTCCGGGTTGGGGACTTATTTATCTAAATCGCTATTGGCAAGGGTTTCCAATTTTGTTTATATTTTTGCTTTCTTTGTTTTTCTCTATAATCACACTAACTTACTACTATGATTATGCAAGAGGAACAGCATTTTTAAGTTACTTTGGTTTAAAGCCTGGCATACCCGATAAAGAATTTATACAATATACATCTAACCCTATAGTATTTTCTTGTTTTCTTGGAATTACAATTTTTACTTATTATCTTTCACATGTTTTATTAAAGAATGTTTTAGAGTTAGAAACAGAACCAGTTGAAAAACGAGGAATTCTTCAAGGTTTCAATAATAATTTAGCTTTAAGTTTTTTATTTCACTTAACGTTACTTGCTGTTATATTTATCATTCCTATTACAGTAAGTAGAAATTCAGAAAAAAAACGAGATATTTCCAAGGATCACTTTCAACCCGATAAAATGGAATTCTACTTCATTGATCCTGAAATTCCCGATGAAGTAAAAGATTTAAATGGAGGTGTTGTCTCTGGAACAGAAACTCCCAATCAAGAAGAAGGAATGCAAATTCCAGATGAACCAGTCTCCGATGAAGGAAAGGTGAAAGGCTACGTAAAACGCATTAAAGGCAAAAAACTTCCAAAAACCTATTCTAACTACATTTCAGCAAGAATGAGAGGTCCTGAAATGTTCATGGATTATTGGAAGAGGGCACCGCATCCTTATTCTTGTGTAGTAGCCTATACAATTACAACGGAGGGAGAAATTATAGATATTTATATTGTAGAAGCCTCACCTTATCCCGAACAAGACCAACTAACAATCGAACTCATTGAGGCAATGAGTCCAGTCATGCCCCCACCCGGAGTAAAAGGAGATGTTCGCGTAACAGAACTTTTTTGGAATGGTCCTATTGATCCTGATGCTATGCCAACTCCCCTACAAAAAGAAATGGTGCTTATGTTTGATGGAAGGTATATGGAAGAGGAGCCTTAGTGGAAATCTTTTTAGATAAGTTCATTCAATTCTTTTCAAACCTCGACATTTTACAATATTTAACTAAAAAATGGAACCTGCTTTTGTCTATTGATGCAGAGCATTTTTTTTTAGCTATTTTATCTATTCTACCATGGGGTTTTACAGTTTATTATTTTCAACCTACAAAGTTTTTAAAAAAATTATTGATATGTTTATCTGCTTTACTAATAGGTATTTTATCAACGGAAATAATTTTATCTTTACATCCCATTTTTTGGCCTGAAGTAAATTTTAAACCCAAGAGAACCTCCATTCTATCTCAAACCGTACATATTGCTTTCATACAAGCTGGAGTCATGGAAGAAACATTTAAGATTTTAGGAATATTACTTCTTTCTTATATAGTCGCATTTAACAAAACAATTAAACAATGGACAAAAGATGTTGTTTTAGTGGGAGCATTTGTAGCTTTAGGATTTTCTTTAATTGAAAATTATGTATATATTCACAAAGAAACTTCTAAGGCTATAGTACTAAATATGTTCATAGGGAGAACAATTTTTTCCTCAAATATTCACTTACTCATAAATTTATGTTTTGCTTTATTTGTTTATAAAACAAATTTTCAAGAAACGTTACGTGAGAAAATTCTTTTAGTTATCTATGGATTTTTTTTAGCAGTAGTTCAGCATGGAATTGTAGATTTCTTTTTATTACCCTCTTCTAAATTTGGCACTTGGCTAGCAGCAGCTTTCTTTACGGGAATTTGGGTATGGGTTGCAAGGGATTTAAGGAAATATATTTATATTTATGAAAAGCTAATTTCTCAAACTCAACAAGAAGATAAAGAGAAAATCCAAACACAAGATTCAGATTTTCATTTAGAATATAATGGACATAAAAAAGAAATCCATTACAATGAAAATTCAGAAGCCGAAAAAGTTTTGGACTCTACCTCACAGTCTGAAAAAAAAGAATTATGTTAAAGACGATTCGATTTATAAAACAACACGATCCAGCAGCTAAATCTTATATTGAAGTTTTTCTTTGTTATCCCGGGTTACATGCTATTATTCTTCATAGAATTGCACATTTTTTATATAAGCTAAAAATTCCTTTAATTCCTCGAATGATCAATTATTTTAGTCGATTCTTAACTGGAATAGATATTCATCCTGGAGCAAAGATTGCTAGTGAAGTTTTTATTGATCACGGAACAGGTGTAGTGATTGGAGAGACTGCAGAAGTAGGAAAGGGATGTCTTATTTTTCAAGGTGTTACGTTAGGTGGAACAGGGAAAGAAGTAGGAAAAAGGCATCCCACATTAAAAGAACATGTTGTTGTTGGAGCTGGGGCAAAGGTTTTAGGAAATATTACAATTCATAGTCATGTAAGAATTGGTGCAGGTTCAGTAGTAATGAAAGACGTTCCAGAGGGATGCACTGTGGTTGGAATTCCGGGAAGAGTTGTAAAAGCGAAAGGGACGTTGAGCGATGAAAATATTTTAAACCATGCAGAACTACCCGATCCAGTAGCTAGAGTCTTTTCTATTTTAGTAGAAAAAGTAGAAACCTTACAAAAAGAATTAGTTGATTTAAGCAAAGGAAAAATGCAACCTATAAAGGAAGAAAAAGAAATTCAAGAATTCATTGATGGAGGAGGTATCTAAAAAAGCTTGATAGATTTTATTGAATTAAAATTTTTTTATTTATGTGGAATATTTTGTCTTACTCTTTGAACGTTTTACTTTTTTCTGTTTTCTTTTTTCCTTTACATTCAGAGACTATGCCTTTTGATTTCAGTGACTCTTATAAAATCAGTAGTGAAAGATTAGCAAAGTTAAAAAAAATGATGCCTACTTACATGCGTAAATACTACTATGCTCGAAAAAGATTTATTGATCGCCAGCCAATTTCTGAAGAATTTTTTATGAACCAAATTGAAATTATTTTACAAGGTTCTTATCTTCGAAAGTCCAATCAAAAAAATTTGAAAGAAATAAAAAAATTAGAAAACTTTCTTCTTAAAGCAGATGACTTTCAGCTTGCCCGATATTTTCAAAAAGAAAGTTACTATCTTTCTATTTCAGCTAAACAGAGCATTCAAGAAATTAAAGAACTTGCTAAATTAGATGAAAATTGGAGAAAAAAGTCGGATCCTGTATTTTTTTCTTATCTTGAAAACCAAGCAAATATTGAAGAAAGAAAATTTTACAAACGAAACAAATACAAGTTCTTCTCTGATAAGTCTGGACAAGAATTAGTAGAAATGTTAAAAATAGAATCGAATTTTGCCCTAATGGATTAAATTTTTTCTTTCTTTGAAATGATTTACTAACAAAATCTCAAAAATTCTATTACTTTACAAGCCCATTGATGAATATTTTTATTGATTAGTTATTTTTTAAAAAATCAAATGGAAAAAAATCATTATAAGGGGAATAAGTATGGTACAAAATCTTAAAATTTGGATCTTAGGAATTGTAGGAATACTCGTGGTATTTGGAATTGTTTTTTTTCTAAAGCCAAGTTCCAAATCAACTACAAAAGACAAAGACACAGTCATGTCAAAAACATCTGATCCAACTATGAAAAAAATAGAAGGAAATGACACAACTCTTTCTGATTCTTCTGAAACAGGAAGTGGAATTACTCCAGAGTTTTTATTAGAGCAGTACATGGAATGGTCACAATATCCTCCTCATTCTAGACCTATAAGCAATTTAAATGTAGACCTAGTAGAACCTTTCTTCGTTTTCGAATCTCCTATAGAAATGATAGATGATCCAAAAGATCCCAATGCTATGCCAAATGGATATCGTTGCCATTTTCAACCAAAAACTTGGGCAGTGATAGGACCCAATTCGGAAATGTTTGTTACCTTAGAATGTCGAAATACAAAAACAAATCAAACAACCCCTATAAAAGTCAATGAAACAAGAGTTTTTCGTGAGTGGGAAGGACAACGTTTTTCTACGTTACGTGCAGAATTTAATGATGATGGTAAGGATGGAGACGAAATAGCTAAAGATAATATTATTACCTTTAAATGGAGACCAACAAAAAATGATTGGGGGCAAATGACTTTAGAAGCTGATGTTGTATATGGAACTGAAGGCAAAAAAGCCACAGTTACATCTACTTTCTTTTCCTCACCCAATAAGGTTGCCGAGTTTACAGGAAATTTTAGAGAAACTATGGTTGACGGTTCATTAGTTGTTTATGCAACTATTCAAGTTTATAAAACGGGAAACTATCATTTAGAAGCAAATTTAAAAGAAGCAGCAGAGGGAAATTTTTTAGCTTATGCAACCTTTGATGGACAATTAAAACAGGGAACCCAAGAAGTTGAGTTTCTTTTTTATGGAAAAATACTAAGAGATAAAGGTTATGATGGACCTTATCTTATTACCGATGTAAGGGGACATAGAGTGAACTTACCTATAGATCCTGCTTGGTTTGATCAAGGTGAGGAAGGTTTAAAGAAAATTCAAGCAGCAAAAACTACAGAACCCGATAAAGAATTAGTGATTCCATTTAGAGATGAATTTAAAACTAAACCATATAGCATAACTCAATTTACCAAGAAAGCATGGGAAAGTGAAGATAAGACAAATCGTATAAAAGAACTCAAAGAAATGATTAGCAATAAATGATTGAATTTTATTTATTGATTCCCTCATCTTTCTCTCCATAAGACGAGGGAAGATTATATCTTACCGTACCAACAGACTTGTAACTTTTCAAATTATAAAATTGACTTGACTTTGAGATTTCCTTTGTGAAAAATATTCAAACTTGGAGAGATGAAATGTTTCCATATTTTATTTTCTTAGTTGCAATTATTTTTCTAGTTGGATGCAAATCTTCTAAAGCAAAAGAAGAAATAAAACCAGAAGAACCAGTTCAAAATAAAAAAATTACCACCAAACTAGAAGAAATCAAAAAAGAAAAAGAACCTTTTTTTATACCAAAAGAACCACCTCCTCCTTTGAAACTTTATAAATTTTATAGAAAAGAAGATTGGGAAAGAGTCACAGAGGGTTTTTTAGATTCGGCAACCTTTCAAGTTAAAATCACTTCCTTAAAGGTAAATTATAACGAAGCCATTCAAGAAGCTACAGAAGTTGGAAAACGAAAAGCAGTCGCTCTTATGATGCAATACGCCTTCCCCAATTTAAGTCCGGAAGGAAAAGTAGAACTCAAGATCTTAGCAGAAGAATTTGGAAAATTAGTAGCAGAAAGTGAATTTATTGAGGACAGGAGATTTTTTGTTTTCCATGTAAAACGCCCTGCCTTAGAAATTATTGTAAAAGAAAAACTAAAGTAATTCAATAATTTATAGTTTAATGGATTTGTATTTGGTTCTATTTTGGCTTGATTTACGTAAAGAATTAAATTTTTGTGTTGAAGAAAGGAGGGATTATTACTAGAATCTTAAAAATAATGAAACTATTCTTTTTAGCTTTCCTATTTCCTATTTTTACTCTTTTTTCAAAAGAAACTGTTTTAATTGGAAATCTAATTGGCTCAGGGCAATACCTAGAAACTGAAGATGGAACAACTTACTCCATTGAACATTCCGATTTAGCTCGTGAACTTTTAGAAATTTCAGGAAAAAAAATTCGTATTCTCTGTGATCTGATTGAAACAAGCTGTAATCCAATTCGATATGAAATTTCTCCCTTCGCTACAGAAACAAACCTTCCCAAATGGACAATGAAACAAATTCCACGATATGTATTTCGAGGTTTGACAGCCTTCAATCCTACAGTCACTCCAGACGGAAATGTTTTGTTTTGGTCTGTTCAAACAGAATCTATTGGACATGGAACTCAAAAAATTTGGTATTCTGAACTAGACGAATATGGATTTTGGAAACGTGGCATACAAATGTCCCCACCCCTCAATAATCGTTCCCCTTCAGCAGTGATTGCAGCCATGCCCGGAGGAAATGAACTTTTTGTTTTCGGAAATTTTGGGGATGATGATACTTATATAGAAATTAAAAAGCGTTTTGATACAAAAAAAATGGAACTCTTACGTTCTTCTAAATCTCCGAGAGAATTTGAAGAAAAATACTCACAACTCAAAGAAGAATTTCGCAAAGAATTTGAAAAAATTCAAAATAAGGTCCCACTGTATAAAAGTTTTAAACAAATCAATGGATGGTCTATGCCAACTCCCATTAAATTTCCTGATTTTTACAATTTATATAAAAGTGAAGAAAACCCCAACATGCAAGTTTTCGGAGGTTCTACTCTCTCTTCCAGTGGCCAAGTCTTGATTTATTCTGCTAAACATAAGGACAGTTTGGGAAAATTAGATTTATACATTTCTATTATGAAGGAAGATGGAACATTCCCCTTAGGAACAAATTTAGGAAACGTTATCAATACCGAACAAGAAGAAACTGCTCCTTTTTTAGCCTCAGACGATAGAACTCTTTATTTTGCAAGTACAGGACACTCTGGACTTGCCATTTATGTGACTCAAAGAATTGGGGATGGATGGACTAATTGGACCAAACCACAAGAGACTTCTAAAAATTTAAAAGGAGTAAACTTTTTTTCCATTCCAGCTTCTGGAAATTGGGCGTATTTAAGTAAACAGGGATCTCTTTATATGACTTTCCTTCCCAAAGAACAGAGGCCCAATCCAGTAATTTTAGTAAAAGGCAAGGTTACAGACAACAAAGGCAAACCTCTTTCAGCAGAAATTATATATGAGTCTTTAATTACAAAAGAAAAAAAAGGAACCGTAATTTCCGATCCAAATACAGGATCATTTTCATTAGTTTTGCCTTATGGTGACAATTACGGATTTTATGCACAAGCAGAAGGACATATCCCTGCCCATAACAACGCAGACTTAAGAGGAATGGAGAATCTCACTTACAAAGAAGTCCACGTAAATTTGAGTTTAGCTAAGCTAGATGAAGGAGAAGAATATATCCTTCAAAATGTGTTTTTTGATAGCAATAGTGCTGTTCTGAAAAAAGAATCTGAACCAGAATTAGATAGACTTGGAGATATTTTAAATAAAAATCCAAATCTTTCTGTGTTAATTGAAGGGCACACCGATAACATTGGTAAAAGTGAGGACAATTTAATTCTCTCTTTAAATAGAGCAAATTCTGTAGCCTACTATCTTATTACCAAACACAACATACCAGCCTTTAGAATTAGAACAGCCGGGCTTGGGGAAGAATTTCCAATTGCCCCAAATGACACTCCAGAAAATAGAGCAAAAAACAGAAGAGTTGTCTTTAAGATTATAAAAAAAGTAAAATAATTGCTTGACAATGATGGGAAGATCATTTTTTCTAATGTAAATTTTCATAAATATTGATCGTTTCCAATTCTAAAGGAGAATAACTTCCATGTCTTTTTTTTTCAAAAAAGAAAAAACCTCTGCATCGAGTATCACAACTAAACAAACTTTTAGTTTTGAAATTATCTTAGCCTGTCTTTTTCTTTTAGTTGTTTCTGTAATGGGAGTTACAGCTTATACTTACATTACAAATCGAAACGCTATATTAGAACTCACAGAAGAAATTATCGATCAAATCAATCAAAGAGTCTTTCAAAATGCAAAAAATTATTTAATGACTGCAGTAGATATGACTGAACTTAGTTCCAAGATTACAGGTGAGGGAGTTGATAACTTAGAAAACAATCCAAGGTTAGATAATCTCATGATTGCCATCCTTCGTTTGCACCCACAATTGAAAAACTTTGAAATTGGAAATGAAAAAGGCGACTTTCTCATGCAACGTAGAGAAGATAATGGAACAATTTCTACAAAAGTCATGACTCGTAGAAACGGAACTTTATTAGTTAAATGGAAATATAGAGACACCAAAGGAAACGTTACGCGCGAAGAGATTATTCCAAATGACGACTATGATCACAGAAAAAGACCTTGGTATATAGGTGCTAAAAAGGAAGGCAAACTCTATTGGAGTGATGTTTATATTTTTAAAACAGGTAGAGTTCCGGGCATTACGGCATCTTCTCCTGTATATTCAAACGGAGAAATTAAAGGAGTTTTTGGATTAGACATTCCACTGATTTCTATTTCTGAATTTTTACAAAAGTTAATTGAAGATCTAAAGTCTCATAATTTAAACAAATCTAGTATTGTATTTATTTCAAACAATAAGGGAGAAATTGTTGCCTATCCCGATCCATCTATTCCAATGATTGAAAAAAATGGAGAATTAGTTCCTAGAAAAATTGAAGAATTGCAAGATGTTCCACAAGTAGTAGAAACTTATAAATATTACACAGAAACCAAAGATAATAAATTCAATTTAGAAGTAAATGAAATTAAGTACATAGCTTCTTACAAAGAATTTCCTAAGAAAGACTTTGATAAAGATTGGACTATTGGACTTGTGGTTTTAGAAGATAGTTTAATTGGTCCTATCAAAAAAACAAATCGAGTAATGATTACTATTTCTATAGTCATTCTCATGGGAGCTATTATTTTGGCTCTCATTATGCTCAAATTAAAACAAGCCATTGATCTAAGAAGCCGCTTTATTAAGGAGACTTTCGGAAAGTACTTATCTGATGAAATTGTAGAAACTATCCTAGAAACTCCTTCTGGTAGAATGCTTGGAGGAGAAAAAAGATTAGTTACTATTATGATGACTGACTTACGTGGTTTTACTTCCATTGGAGAAAGACTACCAGCCGAAAGTGTAGTACAAATGATCAACAATTATTTAGATATTATGACTAATGTAATTTTCAAGTACAACGGGACAATTGACGAATTTATAGGAGATGCAATTTTAGTTATATTTGGAGCACCCATTCAAAGAGAGGATGACACTCAACGTGCTGTAGCCTGTGCTTTGGAAATGCAGCTTGCTATGGAAGAAGTGAATCGTAAAAACCAAGAAAGTGGACTTCCAGAAGTGCACATGGGAATTGGCTTAAATACAGGTGAAGTTGTAGTTGGGAATATTGGTTCTAGCAAACGTATGAAATATGGAGTAGTAGGAAAAAATGTAAATCTCACTTCTCGAATTGAATCTTATACAGTAGGTGGACAAATTTTAGTTTCTCCTGAAACAGTCAAAGCGTGTGGAAATATTTTACGAATTGATGATCAATTTGAAGTTATGCCCAAAGGAGTCAACTCACCTATTACAATTAGTCTAATAGGAGGAATTGGAGGAAAATATAATATTTATCTTCCTGAGAAAAAAGAAAAAGTCTTGCGTAAAGCAAAATCAAAGATAGAAATAGAATTTGGAGTTTTAGCGGGAAAACACGCAGGCGACCAAACCTTTCGTGCTAAGATTACCGAATTTACAAAAGAAGAGGCAGTTCTAGAATCTCCTGTGAGTGTAGAAAAATTAAACAATATTAAAATCAATCAATTTTTTGTAAACAATAGAGAGTTTCCTGTGGATATGTATGGTAAGGTCATTAAAAACATTAGTGAAAGCCCAGCTAAGTTTCGTGTAAACTTTACCTCCATTCCCGCAGAAGCCTCTAGTTTACTTCAAGAAATTGAAAAAAATCACACGGAGGAATAAAAAATGCCAATTACAACAGAAGAAATTTCTAGAATTATTGAAAATGCAGCTACTAAAGTTTTAAACAACGTACCTTCCGAAGAGCCAGACATTGACCTTGCCGAAGATTCAGTGATTATATCAGAAAGACAAAAAAAAGAGGAGGTAGCCAGAATGATTGATTCTTCT
The DNA here is from genome assembly GCA_937924465.1 of uncultured Leptospiraceae bacterium. GTDB lineage: Bacteria > Spirochaetota > Leptospiria > Leptospirales > Leptospiraceae > CALDSP01. Next base: position 4,977 of record CALDSP010000141.1, on the reverse strand, counting down.
ACCCAAGAAAAATTACGAAAAGAAGAGTCGGAACTTCTTATGGAAGACATTAAGAAAAGATTTGCTAAGCTAAAAAAAATCTCAAAGGATAATTTTAATATGCTTGAAATTGCATTGAGTTGCCACAAAATAGCAAATGATTACAAGAAACTAGCACATTTAAATCAATGGACAGAAATTGAGGCTTTGTTCGAGGAGAAATAAATTACTTAAATGAAATTTCGAATTATTCTTTTTTTAAGTCTTTTGAGTATCTTTTTGTTTATTACGTTGAGTGCTGAACCAACTTATAGTAAGTTCGTACCTGTTGATTCCGATAAAGACAGTCTACCCGACTTTTTAGAAAATGCGATTGGCTTGAATCCAAATGAAAATGAATGCAAACCTAGAAAATGCAATCAGGTTTATGGTCTGGGACAACAAGATTATTTAATCATTTTACTAGACCAAAGCCAAAGCATGAGTGAGACTCTAGAAGAAGAAACAATCAGCAAAATGGAGCTTGCTAAGAGAACAATTCGAGATTATATTTTTCAAATACCGGATTACATAAAAATTGGGATTTTCACTTTTGGAAGAAAAGAATGTTCAGCTCTTGATGTTGTAAAATCTCCATTTCAAAGACTCACTAAAAAACAAATTTTAGAAGAATTAGAAAAAATTAAACCAAGCGGTGCAACTCCCATTGCAGAATCTCTTTCTGCCACTTATGATCAAATTAAAAATAAAAAAGGACGTTTTAATATTGTACTTGTTACAGATGGAATTGAAAGTTGTGAAGGCAATCCTACTGCTTCTGCAAAAGCGCTTTTAAGTTTAAATGATATCCAACTAGGAATCAATTTAAGTATTGTTGGAGTAGGTGTAAATGCAAAAGAAGAAAGAGAACTAGCCTTACTTGCTAAATCTGTAAAAGCTAGTTATATTGCTGTGCACTCTGAAAAAGAATTCTCTAAAATTTTCAAAAGTCCTTTACAAGAAATTACTGAAAACTATAAAAATATGGTTTGCTTGCAAGCAGAAGTTGATTTTATTACGTTATGTGAAAAAGGAAAGTTAGATAAAGCCCGTTTATTTATAAATAAGACGAACTCCCTCGAATATCAATCCTTAACATTAGAAGAAAAAAAATATTTAAACGAATATTTCTCTAAAATAGAATCAAATATAAACTCTAGAGTTGAACTTTATCACCTATTAAAACAAGAAGGAACCAATAAACTTCAATCAAAAGTAAATGAACTTTCGGAATTATTAAAAAAATAGTTTTCTATGCAAATTTAACTCTCGCTTATAGCTAAGTTCAATAATTTAAACAAACTTAATTAAAAATTTTTAATGTATATTTTTTTGAAGTTCAAAAGTTTTGAATTTATGAAATATAAAAATTATTTATCTTTTCTTGTTTTGCTTGTTTTTTCTTTTATAATTCATCTTTATTATTCATTTGAACTTTGGAAATTATTTGAAGTAAATTGTATTAACAAAGACTTTCTTACTTGGGATCCCGAGCTTAGGTTTATTTTAACCTTAAAGATGATGGATAATCTAAGAAATTGGAATTTTATATCTTATCTTATTCAAGTTTTAGATGCTCCTCATTGGCCTTCTTTCAGAAATGTGTTTGAAAGTTTGCTTTTTCTTTTGACTTCCCCCGAACCTAAGTATACAATTTTAATTACCTATTGCTTTTATGTATTTTTACCATTTGCTATAATTACAATACTTTGGATAGAAAAAGTACATCCTGTTTTCATTGGTTTGTTTAGCTTAGTTTTTGTTTTGGGAATTAACCAAGCCGATTCTATTCAATTATACGCTTTCACAGGAATGATGGAAGTGCAAGGGGCTTTTTTCTTTTTATTTGTAGCGTATTACTTAACTAAAATTTATGTTACACCCAGTTTTCCAGAAAACAAAAAGCTAGGTTGGTTCAGTTTTATTTTTACGACTCTTTTATTTCATACGAAATATCCTTATGGATACTTACTTGTTTTAAGCATTGTACTTTTGGAGTTGTTTTATTTTTCTTCAACTTGGCAATATACAAGAGAATATTTTAAATTTTTCCAAAAAACTTGGTATAAAAATTTTCGTTTTTGGATTGTGTTAGTTGCTACTTGCCTGTTTTTTTTGCCTAAAACTTATTTAACTGGAAAACTACCAAATTATCTTCGCTATACGATTGTACTTTTTGTTGTATTAGATTTTTTTCTGTTTTTTTATAAAACTCCAACTACTCCATCTAACGCTCGAATTCATTTTTTACTCAAGTGGATTGTTTTTCCTATCTTGTTTTGGATGTTAGCACAACCCGATAGATTTGGAAGTTACGCAGGACAAATTACACATGTGGAATCTCAAGGGAACGATCCGGGAGAGGCAATTACGAAAAATTTAGACTATTACCTATTATTTGTAAATGAGTTTTTAATGAATGGCTTTCGTGGGTTTGCAATTGCTTTTTTTTTGTTCTTTGGAAATATCTTTATACTTGGGTATAATCTTTTTCAAGTAATTCATAAGAAAAAATTAAATCAAAGTTTTTATATTTCTTTTCTTTGTATTTTTACTATACTAGAGTTAAGTTTGTTTACAAGCAATCGTTTGGCTCGGCATATATATCATCTTTATCCGACTATGTTTTTGAGTATTTTTTTCTTTATTCTTGAAATTCAAACACTCCAAAAAACAATTTCTTATACAGTTGCTTTTTTGTTTTTAATTCTAGTTAGTTATCCTATTATTTCAAATCCAATTGATTTTGTTTCTAAAGTAGAGGTATGTTATACGGGATATGATGCCAAAGATTACGTAAAACCAAAATGGATAGCAGAAAAAACAGAAACTCTCTTAAAGGCTCCAACAATCATTTTAAATGAGGTAAATCCTTATCATGTAAATAAAGCCGATACAGAATATTTACTCACACAGATTGCTTACAGAAAAAAAATTCCTGTTTATTTTGATCCAAAACGTTGGAAGAAAGTAGAAGAAAAATGGAAAGAAGTTTGGATTGTAGGAGACAATTGTGAACATAAAAGTTTTTTAGAAAAAAAAGATTTTTGGGAAGAGAATGGTTTTCATAAGAATAATGCCCAAGTTTATGAGGGAGAGTTCGCTTGTATTGTAGTAATTCCTAAAATGGAAAATAAACTTTAATTTTCTTCAATTCTTAAATCCTTTTGAAGTTTTTGCTCCAAGTAATACAAATCAGAATAGTTTGCCGTATTTGCAGTAGTATTTTTGCTTGAAATTGTCCATAATAGGAGTTTATTCTGCTTTTTTGAAAAGAGAAAATCTTCATCTTGATTTGAAATACTCCTAAATAAGTTTGAACTATAAAGAAATTTACTAAACTGATTTTCAAATTCAATAGGATTTTTTAGAACAATAGAAAGTTGAAACCATCCATGTTCATGGCGATCTACTCGGATAGCAAGAATTTCTTCTTTTGGTATAACAATTTCTTTATCAAAAAATTTAATTATAGGAAAAGAATATTTAAGTTTGATTTCTCTAAAATTATAAAGTAAGTTTACATCTTTTAAATTTATAAATACTAATCCAAAAAGAATAGTCAAAGCTATAATTCCAAATGGAACAGAGAAAATATAAGCAAAATAAGACTGGCTATTAGAGATTTGTACAGTAATTAAACTAATAATAGATAAAAAGAAAACAACAACTAAAAACAATATGATAGTGGAATCCCAACTTTGGATTTTTTTGAGAGAAATTTTTGTATAACCATCTTGGAAACTTTCTTTAAGATAAGCAGTAGGTTGAAGTGAAATTTTTTCTATACTATGTAGATATTCTTTTTTTTCACCTTTTTTGAAAGCACTTAAACTACTAACTCCATCAACAGGGAGAGTAATATATTTTTCAAGAATTTGCAATTTTTTTTTAAGATCTTCTAAATTATTCAAGGTATCTATCCAGTACTCTGCTCCATCATTTTTATAATAAAAAGCAAATATTGAACACGAGTACCCTTATTACGTTGGGTGATGATTTCAGTTAAAAAAAACTTTTGAAAAGCTCCGTAGGAAAATTCTAAACCATCTTTTTCTGTAATTTTAAATTTAATAGTTTCATTTAAAGGATTGAATATAATGGTCTCTTTTTTATCCCAATCTATTAAAACAAAAAGGAAAATAAGTCCAATTGAACAAATAGAACTAGAAAGAAAATATCCAAATAAGCTCTTAGAAATTATAAACCCTATAATGCTTCCAATCAAGAAAATACCACCCATAAATAAAAGTATAAAATAAACTAAAGAATTTGCCGATGAAGTTAACACAAGCTGTCCATTGACTTCTGTCCAATCAAACATTTATCTAACCTCGAAATGAATTTTATCAATTGTAGAAAGTTTGCTATCTACTAACTCCAAAATAAAATGACCTCTCTGAATATTCCATAAATAAATTTTTTTTGAGTCAGTTAAAATTTTTCCATTCAATCGCCAAAAATTTTCTGAACTTGGAATACTAGACTCAAAGATTAAAATTTGAGAACTTTCAGATTTGTCGGGATCAAATGCATAAATAGCATTATTGACTGGAGTTTTTATTTTATTTATCTTTTGATGTTGAACAAGATTTATATTTTCTATTTCTGTACCTTTTAAAAACCATTCTTTATAGTTTATATTGAAAACTTCATTCCTTACTTTAGCTTGCACTACTTCTTTTGGTATGGGAAAGTCTTCAGCCTTTTTATTCTTATAGAGAAAATGAATTATATCGGACCATAAAAAAGCTGCTCCGCTTACTCCACTTACATTCCACATTGGCTCGCCCGAATGATTTCCAATCCAAACCCCTACTGTAAAATTTGGAGTATAACCTATACACCAGTTATCTCTCATGTCTTTACTAGTTCCCGTTTTAACTGCACTTGGAACTTTTGTAGATAAAGGATTGTTATAACCAAATCCAAGAGCTCTAGCGTCCCTGTCACTCAACG
>CALDSP010000140.1 GCA_937924465.1 uncultured Leptospiraceae bacterium | reverse complement strand
TTGAATCTACCCTTCAAAATCGAGAGTATATAGACTTTGATACAATAAATAATTTTTTAAAAAATTTGAACTATCCTCTCTATTTTTTGGATTTTGAAACTATCAACCCAGTATTACCCTTATATAAAAATTCTAAACCCTTTGAACACATTCCATTTTTATTTTATCTTTTTATTCAAAGAGAGCCTAATTTTGAATTAGAAGAAGTTTTTTATATAGAAGATTTTGAGACTGATCCCAGGAAAGGAATTTTAGAAGTTTTGAGTAGGTTTATTTCTCCAAATGGAAGTGTGATTTGTTATAACGATTTAATTGAAAAAGGTTGTTTGCGAAGTGCCTCTCAAATTTATCCTGAACACATGGAATGGTTTCACTCTATCCAAAATAGATTTTTTGATATATCTATACTGTTTAAAAATTTATCTTATTATCATCCAAAACAAAAGGGTAAAGCATCTTTAAAATCTGTTTTAGAACCTATGACGGGTTTAAACTATGAAGATCTAGAAATCAAAGAGGGAGAAGTAGCAAATTTAGAATTTCTTCGCATTAAGATAGGAGATAAAATTTCTTCGGAGGAAAGAAACAAAATTTTAAATCAAATTCTTCTTTATTGCAAAAGGGATGCTTTTGCTTTAGTAAAAATTTTAGAACGCTTGAGAAACCTCATCAAGGAAAATGATTGCTAAAAAAGAAGTACACATTAAGTTGGGAACGGTTGGGGGATTAGCTCAGCTGGTTAGAGCGCTTCTTTGACATGGAAGAGGTCACTGGTTCAATTCCAGTATCTCCCAGACCTTCGTTAAAGCGAAAGTCTGGGAAATTTTTTCTTATTTTCTTTTAATCCTATTTTCAGGAGAAAACACTCCTTCTTTTTGGTAAGCATAAGTGGGAGCTTGCGGCGCTGCTTGGTGATTGATTTTTCTAATGTCGCTTTTTATTTGAGTTCTTACAGCATTAGAATTTTCATATTGCAATGCTCGAATGAGATAACTTTCCGCAAGCTGTATTCCTGAATTTCCAAGTCCTTGAGAAGCTCGCAAACGAACTATAGGTGAGGGATCTTTCAATAATTCAGCCAATTGATTTAATCTACTACTGTTTGAAGGTTGTAATCCAATGATAGCACTTAAAAGGGCTGCTTTTGCATAATTGTCTTTTTCGCTATCGGCAGCAGAGTTTAAAATACTAAGAACTTCTTCTTTTCTATGAGAATAAAATAGCCCGTCTGCAGCCGCAGCACGAATATAATAGTGTTTATGGGAGAGAGCTTCTTTTAGAGTCTCTATTCCTAGTGTAATGGCTTGTCTATTTGGTTTTAGGTGAGCATCATTATCCTCTTCAAGCAATTCTAAATTGTCTACTAGTTTGCCAATAGAACGTAAGATTTCTCCGGTAGCATTGACGGCGTTTACTTGGTCAAACTCATTTGTATAAGCGTAAACTTTGGCATTCTCGTCAATTTTTTCTGCCATTTGTTTATAAACTTCTACCATTGGCTTCATACCCATTTCGTGATACAATTCGGCAATTGCTTGGGAAGCTAGGAAACGAATGATGGGTTGATTGTGTTCTTCTAGGTCTAAATTTATTATTTTGTCTTCAGTATTTTCTCCATTTTTTGTGGAGATTTTAATATCTTTTGTGGGGGTTTCGCCATCTGCACTTGTACCACGAAGAGCTTCAATTAAAGGTCTAATGGCTCGCCTCACTCTCATTTGACGGAATTTGTCAATTGCTTCCAATTTTTGTTTTAAAGTTCCTCGATTCAGTTTTACTACATTCTCTTCAAAAAATTTATCACTTACATCTTTGTAAAAATCTAAACTGTCTGCCCATGCAGTTGAAAAAAGTCCAAAGCATAGGGTTAAAATTATTCCTTTCATAAAAATCTCCTATAGTTTTATTTTCGAGTTTAATTTTTATGCACTTAAATTTCCAACTTTTTTTTCTTTTGTTTCAAGGGTTGACAAACTTTCTTACTATTTCATTTTTGCGAATATGAAAACCTCGCTCTGGATTTTTTTACTATTATTTAATTCTCATTCTCAAATTTTTTCAGAAGAAAATCCTTTGACCCCTTCTAGATTTTACTCTCCAAGAGAAACCCTAAAAGCTTTTTTAGATAATATGAATTCCTACAAGAAAGGAATAGAAACAAACGACCCGGCACTAGTGAAAAAAATAGAAAAGGCTATTCAAACTTTCGATTCTTCCAAATCCGAATTTCTATTATTTGACGAAAAAAAGAAAGAGTCTGCAATTTATTTGAAAGAAGTTTTAGATAGGGTTTATTTACCTGACTATAAAAAAATTCCTGACTACAGTGATGGTTCTACTCCTTTAAAAATTTCTTGGACAGTGCCGGACACAGAAATTACAATTGTTTTAATACAAGAAGGTAGACGAGCTGGGGAATTTCTCTTTTCAAATGATACGGTATTAAGAGCCCAAGAATTTTTCGAAAAGGTAAAACATTTACCTTATTTAAAAGGAACCGGAGGAGGAGCTGCCTACCAAGCTTCTTGGTCAGAAACATATTTGCCTGATTGGTCCAAAAAAAAGTTTTGGGTTTTTGAAATTTGGAAATGGTTAGGTTTATTTTTTGCTTTTTTTATTGGAATTTTACTAAATATTTTGAGTCGTTTTATTTTTAAGATACTCTTAAAAATTTCTAGAAAAACTAAAACTGAATGGGATGAGAAAATTGTCATAATTTTATACAGACCCATTGGTTACCTTTTAGTAATTGGATTTTGGTTTGGATTTTTATTTTCTATAGATATCTCTGGAACCCCATACAAGGTTATACTTTACATTTTAAAGGTTCTTCTAGGTTTAGCTTTTGTTTACTTTGTGTATTGTTTTTCCGAGTTAGTTGTAACATTTATGAAAATTAATGCTATTCAAAAGCGGGCTCCTATTGATGAACAATTGATTCCTCTACTTATTAAGTTTTTTCGAGTTTTGTTCGTAACTCTTGCTGTGCTTTTTTCCATACAAAATTTAGGAATCAATGTTATGTCTTTGATTGCAGGTTTGGGTATAGGAGGTTTAGCTCTGGCTTTAGCCGCAAAAGATACTGCAGCGAATTTATTTGGTTCTGTTATGATATTCATGGATAGACCTTTTCGGGTTGGAGAACATATTGTAATTAATGGAATTGAAGGAACAGTGGAAGCAATTGGGTTTCGTTCTACAAGAATTCGCACTTGGGAAGATTCTCTTGTTACAATTCCAAATTCTACGGTTGCAAATTCCAATATTGAAAATTTAGGACTTAGACGCTATCGCCGAACAAATATGATTATTGGAGTTACCTACGATACTTCTCCCGAGAAAATGGAAGCATTCTTAGAGGCAATTAAAAACATTTTATTCTCTCATCCTTTGGTTATAAAAGACTTAGTGAATGTAGGATTTCGTGAGTTTGGAAATAGTAGCTTAAATATACAAATGCATTTTTATATTCAAGTAGATACTTTTGCAAAAAATTTGGAAGTAAGACAGCTTATATTTTGGGACGTTATGCGCGCAGCTAAAGCCTTAGATATTAGCTTTGCTTTTCCTACTACTACTTTACATGTAGAATCGTTTCCAGAGAAAATTCCAACGCGAACTCCAAAAGATTTTAAAGAAGAAGAATATAAACAAAAATCAAAAGATTTTGGCTCTAAGATTTTTGGGGCAGGAATTTTCAAGCCACCTTATAAGCATTTTGAAGAGCAAAGTGTGAATGATTATAAAATTTAATGAATAAAAATTATACGGGAAGGCTAAATGTTTTTTGTAGTAACAACTACAAAAAGTTCATGAGGGTCTACTAACTTTTTGCTTTATAAACCAAGTGTGTAGTCACTACAACTATCATGGTGTTAGCTGTTTTTTATGATTTTCTGAATTTCTGTTCTCAATAATATTTTTCTAGATTTATTATGAAGGTGTTTGTTTTGTTTCACAATTAATATAGAAAAAAAGATTAAAAAATTCGAGGATTTTTCTTACTAAATTTATTTTAGGGCGTGTTTGTGCACTCTTTTTGTAAATGATTTTACTCTTCTAAAATATGAAGTATGAATTTATCCTAAACGAACCCAAACAAACTCTTGAAATCAAATCAAAACGAAAGACTGTTTCTACTTTACGAGTGCCTTTTTGGTTAAGTTCTACCACGCGAAGGGGAATTCGAAGGTATGGTGGTTTAAATATATATTTAAATACATTAATGAAACGTTATCGTTTTCTTTTATATGCTGATTATTTCCAACCATCTGAAAATGTGAAGACAGAATACCAAGAGCGTGGACAAAATTTTGTTACTTTTAAGTTTCGCCCTGAAAATAGGGATTGGTTGGAACTTAAGATGTGGGCGGAGGCTCTAGGTGTTTCCGCGACTTTGTTGTTTGTGTGGCTTTTAGAGATTGAAGAATACTTCGACGTTGTTGTAAACGACAAACGCTTTCGTGCCTTGAGCTTTGTTGTTACTACACCCTACTATGGAAGGGTTCCCCAGTTACGAAAGGTTTTACGTAAAGGAAGAAGTATTTTAGAACGAGGGATTACATTCTACGACCCACCAGAATAATAAAAGTATTACTTATTGCAAAAATTTCTTCTTTATAAAATTTTAAATTATGCCAAGTCAAAATTTAAACCTTATTTCTAAACGTATTTCTGTATATTTTCTTCAACATCTTCAAGATGAGCTTAATAAAAAAAATTCAGATATAAATAAATTTGATGGAAGAACGTCTACAGAGATTAATAAACAAATTATTGAAAATTTAAAAAATTTATTTCCAAATTTAGAAGAAGAACCTAAACCTAAATTTCATTTGTTTCGGCGATGGTTTAAATTAAATCAATTTCCAATTCCCTATGAGGACTTCATCACAGAGGCTTATAATATTATTTTTTATGCAAGAATTAAAAGTTTGTTAGATTGGTCTGAAAATTCAAAACAAGAGTTTAAACAAGTCACACTTAGTGTATTCCAAAAATTTAATCACAAAAGAGAAGGATTTAGCGTATCCAATTTTCTTGCTTTTGAAAATAATATGAGAGAGCTCATTAGAGAAATTTTAAAAGATTTAAATCTCAATGAAAAAGAGATGGAAGTATGGCAAATACTTTATGAACAGAGCACTTTTTATCAAAAAACAGTGAATGAATTCTTTGAAGATTTACTCAAATCTGCTTATGAAGAGTCAGAGAGGTTACTCAATAATATTTTGCCTAAACAGGTTTCTGAAGAATTGAAAAAATATGGAAAAGTAGAACCTATTTTTGTTGAATCTGCTACAGTTCTTTTTACAGATTTCAAAGGTTTTACTCAAATTGCAGAGAGACTCTCTCCTAAAGAACTAATTCTTGAACTAGATGAATGTTTTTCGCTCTTTGATGAAATTATTGAAAAGTATGGTCTTGAAAAAATTAAAACCATTGGGGATTCTTTCATGTGCGTTGCTGGAGTTCCTTGTCCAAGTGAAACACATTATATTGATACTGCTCTCACATCGCTTGCTATGAGAGAGACTTTAAATAAACTAAAAGAAGATAAAGAAAAACTAGGACGTCCTTATTGGCAAATTAGAATTGGTTTTCATACAGGTCCTATTGTAGCTGGGGTAATTGGAAAGAAAAAGTTTTCTTATGATATTTGGGGAGATACTGTCAATACTGCAAGTCGAATGGAGTCATCTGGGGTTGCAGGTGAAATTAATATTTCAGAAACAACTGCACAACTTTTAAAACCATTTTTTGTTTTGGAAGATAGAGGAGAAATTACTGCAAAAAACAAGGGAAGTTTAAGAATGTTCTTCTTGAAAAGGCTTAAACTTGAATATTCTTTAGATGAAAATGGAATTTATCCTAATCAAAAGTTGTTAAATTTCTTAACTAAGAAGTTTTCCCGTGGAGATTGATCCTAGTATAAATATAAGCCCAATAAATTAAAACTCCTTGAAAAGGCAATCTAAGTAAAATAACCCAACGCGGTAGACCAAAAACATCAATGTCGTTCACGTAAGCATGAATATTTGCAGGAAAAACAGCAATTAATAAAGCAATAATCCCCCATGCAGAGAGTCTTCGAGTTTTTGAACTCATAAGACCAAAGCCAAGTAAAATTTCAACAAGTCCACTTGCATAAACCATAAGTTTATGATAAGGAATGTAAGGAGGCATTACTGTTAAATAAAAATCTGTAATAATAAAATGAGAAGTTCCAGCTAATATATAAAACATACTCATGAAAGCTAGACTTAGTTTATGAATTCTAGGATTTTTCACAAGAAACGAACCTTATCTTTTCCTATCCAACCTTGCGCTACATACCGAATATAAATCCAAGCTGCTCCATTTTCCAAAAGAGAAAATTTTTGTCCTTTTGATAAAGCCTGCCCTAAAGTATCGGATTTTGGATCGGGTTTAGAACGAAAGTTAAGTCCGTTTGTAGTAACAACACCATCAAAGTCGTTATCTGTATTGTCTAGCTGAACATGAGCTTTTGAAACATATCCAATCAAAGGAACTTCCACTTTGTAAAATGAGTCTTTTTCTTGTAACAAAATTATTTCTGTATTATCAGAAACTTTTTTATATACAACTTCAGAATTAGGATGAGGTTGAGATAAAAGAGATGTATCTTTAATTATAATGCCTTTTAAAGGAAAAGAATTTATTATTTCTTTTTTTTGTTTGCCTAGTAATTCTTCCCTTAACTCATCTAGAGGAAAAGCGGGTCCGGGATCTGTTTTTCTTCCCGGTGCAATTTCTTCGTGTCCTAAAATAAATTTTACGTTGTATTCATTAATCAATAATTTACATACCTCTTTGACTCTTTCAATTTGAATTTCTGTATACTTATGCCAAGCCTCAGTTTTTTTTCCATTTCTATGAATAGCAATCATTACATCTTCCTTTGTAAATTTAGGTCCTGTTTCTCCATGTTGATAAGTTTTTGAATCGACCTTACGAAGTATACCACAGTTATCAATTTCAATTCCAATAGAATAATTGTTTAATCCTTCTCTTTCTTTCCATTTACTTTTTCCCGCGTGCCAAGTAATTACATTAAAGTCTGCTAGTTGTGTAATTTTTCCATCTCGTGCAATTACTAAATGAGCAGAAGCATTAGCCGATTTATTTGTAAGCCAATTGATAGCAGAATTTACATTTGGAGCTGCAGTATAATGAATAATGATTGTATCTGGAAGTCCCTTAGAAAAATTTTTTCCAATATTTGGAGTTTGTTTAAAAGAAACGTTTGGATCTTCGATCAATCTATGTTTTGTAATTTTCATAATTAACCTTGTGTTTTGATATACTCACTTAAAATATCATATGCTTCTTTGGCTTCAACAAATTTTTGATTCATGAGCTTGTATACATCTTCTCCTTGGTTATGGTATTTGTCAGGATGATAAGCTATAGCAAATTTTTTCCAAGTTTTTTCTAACTCGTCTTTTGTAAAATTATCTCCTAGTCCAAGCAATTTTTTCGCATTTTCAATTTTAATATCTCGTGGAATGTTCGTAGTTTTTCCGTATTTTTTTTGATTAAATTTATAATAGGCCGTACGTTTTATAATTTCTTGATATTCTAGATTTACTCCTAATATATCTAATAGTGCTGAGAACATAGATTCTTTTGCCTTTGAGAAGGTCTCATCTGCAAGAACAATTTCATATAAAATCGTAAACAACAGAAGTAAAATTTGCTCTCTTTCTTGTCTTGGTAAATATTCTACTAGATCTAAATAAATTCTAGTTACGTTAAGTGCTGAGTTTAATATTTGGTGATAATTTAAATAATTTAAATGATTTGTTGTTATGCGAACAATTCTTGCAATAAAAGTATGATCAACCATTCCAGAAAAGTTTTCATTGAGAGAAGCTTTGAGAGTTTGCATTTCTTTTTCACTAATTGATCCATCGGCTTTAGCAAGATGAGTGCAAAGCGATGAAAGGATAGCAACTAAAATTTCAATGGCTGATTTTCCTTCAAACTCTCTTTGTAAAAGCTTATGAAAATGACGTTGAGCGAAATGATTATTGTGGTCAAAAAATAAATTAAAATTACCTTCAGATTGAAATAACTTTTTTCCTCTTATTCTTTCATAGCTGTCAATAATGATTTTTAGCCCATTGATACTTATAAGAATTCCAATTACAAATCCGAGTAAAGTACCGCTAAAGAAAAACAACCATAAACCAAAAAGATATAATAGTACACCTAAAAAAAGTTGAAACATTTGCTTTGTTATTTTAGTTTGAAGAAAGCTAATTTATGGTCAAGAAGTTATAGGATTTTAAGATTCTTTTTTTTAATAGAAATTTTTATTCTTCCAAGTGTTCTTCTGCAAATTTTTCAAAATGTTTATAATTATACTTAAATGTTTTTCGAAGTTCCTCTGCAGAAATTCCTTTTTTTCTCATCTCTATTTCGAACACTTCTCTTTTAGGAATGTAATTTGGATTGAGAGGAATTTCAATTTTTGCAACGGTCTCATTATATTT
>CALDSP010000139.1 GCA_937924465.1 uncultured Leptospiraceae bacterium | reverse complement strand
ACTGTAGTTGTTACTACAACCGGTGCGTTTCTATCTCTTTAAGAAGAGAGTTTTCGCACCCTTCTAATTTTGATTACCATTGAAATTGTGGTTGTTACTACAAGTCCAAAGCGGTTAGGTCTTGTTTTTCTAAGTGGAAGTTTTTTATTAAACTTTCTAGAAGAAATACCCTAGAAAAAATCCATTTTTTTGTAGAAAATGTCGATAGTAAAAAAAGAGGTTTTTATGCTCCAAGTTCCAATTGATATCGAAAAAAATATAGAATATCTTCTCAAAGAGGAAATTTCCACTTACAAAAGTTTACTTATTTTAGAAACTCGTAAAAAAGAAGCAATCGTACGTGCAAATGGAAAAGAGCTGGAGTCTATCACAAAACAAATTGCTCCTCTTTTAAGTCGTGCTACTCAAATGGAAGAGAAAAGGCAATCAGCTCTTCGAGAATATTTTCAAAGCAAGGGATTTGAACTTTTTGAACGCCAAGTCTATCTTTCAGAGTTTTTGGAAAAATTAGATTTAGTAACCAAACCAGTTTTTGAAAAGTTAGGGGAAGAACTCCGTTCTATTGTTACTGAACTTAGAGAAAAAGTTATTATAAATGAAAATCTTCTAAGAACAAAGCAAGAAATCTTTCAGCTAACTTTAGATTCTCTCAAAGAGGCAGCCGAAGAAACAGTCCCAGAGGTTGGGTATGAACAACATAAAAGTCGTTCACGAAAAAGTATCATGTTAAATGCAAGTGTATAGGAGTAAAAATGGGTTCTACATTTTCTGGTTTCGAAATTAGTAAACGAGGGCTTTCTACACATCAGCAGGCTTTGCATACATTAGGACATAATGTTTCTAATGCAGATAATAAGGCTTATGCTCGTCAAAGGGTGCAAATTGCTACTATGGATCCTCTTTATGAGCCAGCTTTAAATAGAGCTAAAGTAGCGGGGCAAATTGGACAAGGAAATTTAGCAACTCACGTTGAGAGAATCCGTGATTTTTTTATTGATGAAAAAATTAGTCTCACCTTGACAGAAAAAAATTATTGGTCAGCTCGTGAGGAGTATCTAAGAGAAGTAGAAATTATTTTCGGTGAACCACAAGGACAAACTTTACGCAACCAAATGGATCAGTTTTGGTCGGCATGGGAAGAGCTTGCCAATTTTCCCGATGAAAGTGCGCATCGTGCAGTAGTGAAAGAAAAGGCTATAGGATTTGGAAATCGGATTGAAGATATGTTTAAAAAACTTACGTATTTAAAAGAACAAGCCAATCGTGAGGTAGAAATTAAAACTCGTGAGTTAAATCAAATTGCCGAATCCATTCGCGTATTAAATGAAAAAATTACTAAGTTAGAAGCTTTAGGTGACAATCCCAATGATCTTTACGATAAAAGGGATAAACTTGTAGAGGATTTAAGTTCCCTTGTGGATATAAGCATTGGAAGAAGTGATGAAGATGAGTTCATGATATTCATTGGTCAACAAATTCTTGTGCAGGGATCAAAGAAAAATGAAATTCAACTGATTGGAAATGCAGACTATGAAGGAAAATTAGATCTATTTTGGAAGCATAACGGAGAAAGAGTCATTTTAAAAAGTGGAAGATTGCAAGGACTTATAGAAGTTCGAGATTTTATTTTAACAGAAAAAATTTCTGAACTAGATTCTTTGGCTATCAATTTAATGGATACAGTCAATTCTATTCATAGAGATGGATTTGGTCTCAATGGAAAAACAAATCTAGATTTCTTTGAAAAAAGAAATCTCTCTGGAAATGCGTTAGGTGAGTACGATTTTAATGGAGATGGAATCAATGATACTACAGCTATTTTTCGCGTAACTGGAAAAACTTCTTTAGATAAAGATAAACCTATTGGAATTTCTGGAATTATTACGCTTTTTAAAAATGATGAAAAAAATACTCCCGTTCTCATTCCTTATTCTCAAGATGATACTGTAAGTGATGTCATCCAACGTATTAACAATGCAAGGGCTGGAGTAGTGGCTTCTCTCAACCATGATAATCAATTAACATTGAAGGCTACTATTTCTGAGTCTCACCCGCGCAAAAGTTTTATGATACAACATTTGGAAGACTCTGGAAATTTTTTGGTCGGTTTTAGTGGAATTTTAGTTTCAAGTGGAACAGTGGGGGCTTTTGATTCAAGACGTGTAGGAGAGTTAAATAAATTTCAATCGCAAACGGAGGATATTACATTCACTCCTTTTTATCATCCTTCTTCTTATGTAAAGTTAAATCAAGAAATAGCAGGTGATGTAAATAGTATTGCTGCTGCTCGTGGTAAAGATGTAGGAGGAGTTCAAGACTACAATAAACCCCATGGTCATAAAGATGGTTCGAATGCTTTGCTTATATCTAGTGCGTTACGTGAAAATAAGGTTATGGTGGAATATCAAGAAACTTTTAATAGTTTTTATTCTTTCAGTGTGGCAAAATTAGGAGTAGAAGCAAGAGAAGCTAAACAAGAGTCAGAGTTGCGCAAATCTTTACTTACAGAATTTGAAAATTTGAGGCAGTCTGTTATGGGAGTCAGTTTAGATGAAGAAATGGCTCTTATGGTACAGTTTCAGCAATCTTATAATGCCTCAGCTAGAGTTTTGAATATGCAAAATGAAATTTTAGATGTAATTATAAACAGACTTGGACGTTAGGAGTAGTACATGAGAATTACAAACCAAATCATAACAAATACCTTACTAAAAAACGTTGGGCGACAACAAGAAGATTTAGATGAAATTCAACACCAAATAGGAACAAGTTTTAAATATCGCCGCCCTTCAGATGAACCAGCCAGTGTAGTAAATGGGGTTTACTTTAAAAATAGACTTCATGAATTAGAACAGTTCAATCGAAATATTTATGATGGAAAATCTAGACTTAACCAAATGGATGGTGTCTTAGAAAGTGTAACGGATATTTTACAAAGAGTTAGGGTTTTAACAGTCCAGGCTGCAAATGGGACATTACAAGGGGATAAGGGATTTGAGTTGGAAGAAGCTATTGGTCGAGAGATAGACGAGCATTTAAAAGCTCTTGTAGAACTTGCCAATGCACGTGACGCAACAGGAAAGTTTATCTTTGGAGGATTTACAGTCGATAAAAAGCCTTTTGAAGTTATTGAAACACGTGAGAAGGGATTGAAAGGTTTAACACTCAAGGATCAAATTGTAGGAGTAGAGTATAGGGGGGATATAGGAGAGCAAATTCGTGAGATTGATAAAGGAGAGTATATTGGAGTTACTCTTGCAGGCAATCGAGTATTTTGGGCAACTAATATGAGTCTTACTTCTCCTAAAGATATGACAGAATATACTGCTACAAGTGATCAAAAAATACGAATTGATGGAGTAGAAATTTCTATTTCTGTGGGGGATACGTTAGACGACATTATTGATAAAATCAATACCTCTCCCATTCAAGTCAGAGCAATCAAACTGGGAAATAACAACATTTCTCTTACTACGACAAGTCCTCATCAAATTTGGCTAGAGGATATGGAAGGCGGAACAGTCTTGCGAGATTTAGGACTCATAGAAGTAGGAGCGAGTGAACCACCTGGAAATTATTCTAGAACTGCTACGGTTGCAGGTCTTTCTATTTTTGATGTGCTCATTCAACTTCGTAATGACTTAACCGCAAAAGATCAAGAACGAATTGGTGGCAAAGACTTAGGAGATATTGACTTAGCTTTAGAAAATATTTTGCGATATCGTTCTGAAATAGGGGCAAGAACCAATCGGCTTGATAATCACGAAAAACGAATTGCTTTTGACAAAACTTTCATGACAGAACTTTTAGCAAACAATGAAGGAGTTGACTTAGCAGAAGCAGTGATGAATTTAAAATGGCTTGAAAGTGTACATAACTACGCGCTCAACGTAGGGGCTAGAATTATTCGTCCAACGCTTTTGGATTTTCTTAAGTAAATGATAGAGATCAATTCCAAACCTTTTGGAAAAATTCAAATTTCAGAGAGGCAAATTTTACACTTTCCTTTTGGACTTTTTGGTTTTGAAGAGTTTAAAAAATTTGCTCTTATTGAAGAAAGTTCAGATAGTGTATTCAAATGGTTACAATCATTAGAAGATTCTAATTTAGCTTTTATTGTAATTCAACCAGAGCTTTTCATGGCAAACTATAAACCTGTTATTCCCAAAGTGGAGTTGCTACAAATTGGAATTGAAAGCTTAGAGGAAGCTCTTGTAATGGTGATTGTTACCATTCCTGAAAATCACCCTGAAAAAATGACAGCAAACTTGCAGGGACCTATTCTAATTAACAAAAAGACTCTTCAGGCTGCACAATTTATTTCACATGACGAATCTCATCCAA
>CALDSP010000138.1 GCA_937924465.1 uncultured Leptospiraceae bacterium | reverse complement strand
ACTTGTATAAACGAATCTTTCTTTAAAAGGAGATATTATGTTTCAAGGGTTTATTATCTCTGTGATCTTTTCTTTAATCATTTATGTAGTTTTATTTTTGGGTTATCCTTTTCAAAATCAGTTTCAAAAACAATATCTTTTTTTTCTTTTTATTCCTATATTGGTTATTGGAACTATTCTTGGCGGTATTGGTAAAACAATTTACACGAATCGTTATAAAAAATTGTTTTTAATTGGTTTAATTTTAGTTTATTGGGTAGCCTTCATTTATTCAAGTCTAGTGGTTTTTTCTGATTTTTCAGACGTATTTGTAAATTCGGAAAAATTTTTCATAGTATTAAAATTATCCGCAGCTAAATTTTTCTTTTTTGGATTTTTTACTCTTCCTGTTCTTTCCTTTGGAGTATTTTTAATAGAACTTTGGAGCCATCCTAGAATGTGAATTTGTTTCAATCTTATCAGATACTAAGATCTCTTGGATATACAGGAGTTTTTCAAATTTTAAAGTATAGAATTTGGAGAAATCAAAAAGTATTCATTGAAGATTTTTACAATTATAATTTAGAACTTCGTGAACAGCTTATAAGTGATTCACTCTATTTAAAAAGTATTGAATGGAATTTTCATAAAGAACTAAACTTGGAGATTTTGACCTTAAACTTTTTTACAGAAAGGGTAACTTTTGAAGGAGAAAAAATAATTTCTTTACCAAGAAAACAAGAAGAAATTTATTGGAAAACTCTAAGAAGGTGGATTGGACATAATGTCGTTTATTCTCCTAGTTGCGTAATAATTATTGAGCAAAATGGAAAAATTCTTCTAGTTCAGCGAGCTGATGATGGACATTGGAGTTTACCTGCCGGTGCCAAAGAGATTGGAGATACTTTAAAGCAAACTGTTCAAAAAGAGGCTTATGAAGAGGTCGGGATTCAAGTTTTTGATTTAGAATTGATTGCAATTCAAACGGGGAAAAAAATGTTTTGGAAATATCCCAACGGGAATCAAATGCATTTTATTAGTTTTGTTTGGAAAGCTAAAACTCTAGACTCTCCAAAAATCAATGATTTAGAAAATACAGATTGGAAGTGGCTAGAGCCTCAAAAAGCCTTTGAAATTTTAGAACAAAGATGGAGAATTCGACTTACATACTATCAAAATTTTAAAGGAAATATTATCTTATCATGAAATTAAAATGTATATTAGTCCAAACAGAAGAGGAACTAAAAGTCTGTTTTGAAATTCGGAAAAAAGTTTTTATTGAAGAACAAAAGGTTACATATGAAGAAGAGTTTGATGAGTTTGATAAACTAAACAATACCAAACATTTTTTGTTGAGTTTAAATGAAAACTTGATTGCCACTTGTCGTTTACGAATTACTCAGGATGGTCAAAAAATTGAAAGAGTAGCAATATTAAAAGAATATCGAAACAAAGGGTATGGGAAATTATTTATGCAAAAAGTTTTAGAATATTGTAAACTTCAAAATAATAAGAGAGTTTATCTTTATGCTCAAGAAAATGTAATTCCTTTTTATGAAAAGCTTGGCTTTCTTGCTTATGGAGAAAGTTTTTTAGATGCTCGCATTCCCCATAAAGCTATGGATTTGTTTTTAGAATAGGATTCACTATGGAAAATAAAAGATATTCAAGACGTTACGTGAAAAATACTGAACAAGAGAAAGATATGTCCGAACGTTGGCTTTTAACCTATGCCGATATGATTACTTTACTTTTAGGATTATTTATTATTATGTATTCTATTTCTAATGTAGATGCCGGTAAGCTAAGGAGTGTTGCTGCTATTATTCGAGGTGGATTTGGTTTAGACGAAATGGGAGAAAGTTTAGTAATGGATGGAACAAGTGGAATTATACAAGATAAAGACTTAGCACCTAAATCTATCGTATATAGACTTTTTGAAAAACTTCAAGTTATTGCAAAAAAAATTTTAGTTCCCGATAAAATTCAAATCAAGATCAATAATCGAGAAGAACTAACCTTGAGCATTCCTGCTTCTTCATTGGGAGAGGGAAAAATTAAACTTAGCAAGGAATCGGATGAGCTTCTTTCTAAAATTGCCGAAATGGATAAGGACCTACCTCTAGAAGTAATCATTCGAGTACAAATACCCTATTTAGAGGAAATTGATAAACAAAACTTTGAAAACAATTGGGCATTCACTGCTTATAGAGGTTCTTTGCTTGCTAGACATATTGCAAAAAAATATGGAATTCCAGAATCACGTATTCTAGTACAGGGAATGAGTGATTTTCAAAAACTTAAAGAAACTGATTCTTTAGAAGAAAAAGCGAGCCAAGAAAGAGTAGAAATCATGATTCGAAAGAAGGAATAAAACTTGCATAAGTTTTCTTTATCTTATTTTTATACTTTGATTGCGTTTTCAGTCTTAGGAATTTTTTCATTGAGTGTATTTAAAAAAATTGAACAAGCCCTTATTTTTTATCCCGAAAAATTACCAAAAGATTTCACTTTTTCTTTTCCTTATAAATTTGAAGAAATTACGCTCATAATGAAAGATAAGATAAAAATTAGTGCCTTGTATTTTCCAAGTAATCAAGATAACGGTATAATTTTTTATTTTCATGGAAATGCAGAGAGTTTAAGAAGTTGGGGTTATGTTGCAGGTGAATTTTTACCATTAGGATGGAATGTATTTATTTTTGATTATAGAGGTTTTGGAAAAAGTGAAGGAGAACCCACAGAAAAACTTCTCCATTCAGATGCTTTGGAAATTTATGAATATTTAAAGTTTCGATTTAATGATAAAGAGATTTTACCTTATGGCCGTTCGATTGGAACAGGAATTGCGGCAAAACTTGCTCAAGAGAAAAATACAAATCGACTTATATTAGAAACTCCTTATACATCTTTACCTGAACTTGCAAAAATTTATTTTCCTTTCATACCTTCCTTTCTTTTATCTTATAAATTAAATACATTTGAGTATGTAAAAAAATTTAATGGAAAAACTCTTGTATTACATGGAGGTTTAGATGAGATTATCCCTGTAGACATGGGACGAAAGTTTCAAGAACTAGGCAGTAAAATTCATTATGTAGAAATATCTTATGGCAGGCACAACAATCTATCAGATTTTCAGTTAAAGGAAAAATCAATTCAAAAATTTTTATTAGAGTAAACAACAAAAATGTTGTTCGTTCATATCATTTACTTAAATTCTATAGAGGAAATATATTTTTACAAAAAATTTTACAACTCAATAATTTTAAAAATTCCGTAAAAAATCATGATCTAATTATATAAAATTATATTGAAATCTTTATTTCGATTATTAAGCTAATCATTTGATAGGGGGAAAGATTTTTTAACATGATTCAGCATCTAAGGGACTCATTTAAAAATCAATTAGTTGATTTGTTTGATAGTGAATTTATTATTACAAAAGCAGATCCTAAAGGTAGAATTACGTACGCAAATGACTTATTTTGCAAAATAAGCGGATACTCTCGGGAAGAACTCCTTGGTAAACCTCACAATATAGTTAGGCATCCTGATATGCCTAAAAGCCTTTTTAAGGATCTTTGGACAACAATCAAAGAACATAAAAAGCCTTGGAAGGGACTTGTAAAAAACAAAACGAAAGAAGGTGGATTTTATTGGGTAATTGCAACTATTTTCCCCATTTTTGATCCAAACAACTCTGAAGAAATTCTTGAGTACATTTCCATAAGAAAAGAAATCACTAGCATTATGGTTGGTTATGAACGAGATCAAGTTTTTTCAAAGTTGTATGAAGTTTTGGCTTTTTACTATGACTCAAATGATTTGAAAGCCATTTTAGATTTTGCTTTAAAAAAAATTTTAGAACTTCCTTGGTTAGAAGTACAGAAAAAGGGAGGTATTATGCTTTGGAACTCTGACAAGCAAGAACTAGAAATGTTTGTCCACACTGGAGTTGGACAAAGTCTTCTAGAAATGTGCAATCGAGTTCCAACGGGAAGGTGTTTGTGTGGAAGAGCTGCTTTAAGACAAGAAATCATATTTAAATCCTGTGTAGATAACGAACACGAAAACCGACCTGCAGGTATGACACCTCATGGACACTATAATGTTCCTTTAATGTTTAATGAGGAGCTCCTTGGAGTTTTATTTTTGTATGTGGAACATGAACATATTAAAAAAGACATAGAAGTTCAATTTTTAAAATTACTTGGAAATTTACTTGGGAGTATTATTTATAAATTTAAACAACAAGAAAAATTAGAAAAACTAAGCATGGAAGTTTATCTTATTCTTCAACATATGAGAATGTATTCTTCCAAGAGTACATATTCTTATGCCAAGGAATTCATAGAAAGTTTAACGCAAAATCCAACGGAGGCAAATCATAAAAAAATTATAACAAGAAAATACTTGTATTTGATTTTCTTAGATGTAGTGAATTTTACAGGTTTATCTGAAAATGAAAGTCCAGAGATTATAGTAGAAATAATCGATTCTTTATTTAAAGAAATTGTAGGGGAGATTTACAAAAACAACGGCGATGTTGATAAATTTATAGGAGATGCGATCTTTGCATATTTTGAAGATCCTAAACAATGTTTTAAAACAGGAGTAAAAATTTTAGAAATTCTAGATTCTAAAGAAAGAAATCCTCATCAATTATCAGCAAGAATTGGAATTCATTGCGGGGAGGTAGTGCAGACTAATTTAGGAGGCGAGTTCCGAAAAGATTTTACTTTAATTGGAGATACTGTAAACACAACTCAAAGGCTTGAAAAAGCAAGTAAACCAAATTCTATTCTTGCAAGTGAAACTTTTTTAAATACAATTGATAGAAATCTCTTTGAAAATGTTCAAGTTTCTAAAAGACATATATTACAAGCCAAGCATAAATCTAGTCCTATTCCTGTTTATTTCATAACTAAAGCTAAAGTAAAAACTTGAAATTTTTAAATTTCTAATTTATTATTTTTATATCTGTCACGTAACGTAAACTTATTTGTGAAGTGAAATTTTATTTTGCTATTCAATCATAAGACATAGTTTGCTTTGTTTAATTTGAAAATTTTAAAATTATCAAATAAATTAAAAAAGATGACTTTATTGCATCCCCTAAAAAACTAAGAACAAATGCAATCAAAACGAAATCTATTATATTTAAATCTCATACTTATCCTATTTTTCTTTACTTGTAAACATTCTAATCTAGAAGAACAAATTTCTAAACTTATTTTTGAAGAAAATCAAATTCAAAGAATTGAAATTCTTTATGAAAAGGAAATTCAATTTTCAAATTTGCCTTTGCCTCAAAAGGTGTATATTTTACGCAATATCAATCAAGAAATTCTTGTTTTGATTTATTTTGAAAATGGATTGCCTAAATTGTATAAAAAAATTATTTTTACAAGTCCCTTGTATGGAAAATATGAATATGACTCAAAGAGTAAAACTTGGTTAGCAAAAAATTATTCTAATCCAAAAGAATTTTGTATCATTCAAAAAATTGAATTTTTTCAACTCATGAACGATCCATTTTATAGTATATTTTTAGAAATTCTTACAGAGGAACCTCCCCTTCCTTTAGCTTCAGTTCCCCTTGTTTTAAGAGAAGGAGAAATCATTTTTAGCGGTATGGAAGAGCTTTCTCAAAAAAATTTTTTACAAGAGAATCGTTATTCTACTTTTCATTTCAATGAAAAAGAACAAAAACTAGAGATTCTTACAAATCCAAACAAACTTGTATTGACATATATTTATAAAAATAAAAGATTCTCTCTTGTATTGAAATAGTTTATGGCAACTTTTACTGAATTAGATCTCCAAGAAGCAAAGAAAGAAATCATTCGTGCTCAAATTGAAAGATTTCATGAGTTTTATTTTCGTTATTTCAATCAACCAGAGACTCTTCGAATGGTTCAATTTTTTTTTGAAAAAGTATACAATATGGATGGAGCTCAAGAGTGGATTGAGATTGCTTACAGTGGTTTTGATAAAGTAAAAAGTATGATCAAAGAATCTACACGAGAAAGCATGGAACAACTTATGGAACTTCATCAAATTACAGATGAGCTAGATAAAAAAATGGCTGAACTATTATTAAAAAAAGGTTGGAAGCCCGGAACTCAAATTTCGCGTCAAACTTATGATGAACTCTTTCAAGAAATGGGAGAGGCTGAACTTCGTGCTAAGCAACTTAAGTATGTTTTACGAAATTTAACGCAGTTTTATGAACTAGCACATAGACCAATTAATTCTGTAATTTTAAAGCCTGTTCGTTTTATGTCTAAAGTACTTGGAATTTATCCTTTATTTGCTATTGTAGAAGAAGGTTACTATGCCTGCCTTACTGTGAGCTTAGAAATTTTTCAAGCCTTTTATAAGGAAGTGGAAATAAAAGAATGGGATTATTTATTTAAAATGTTTCCACATTTACAAAATTCTCAAAACTGAATTTTCTTATCATGATTTATTTTTTAGCTTTTTGGAACGTTGGATGATATAATAAAGTCCATAAGAAAAACCTAATATAGAAAATCCTAATAAACCAAAAGGAGAGATGGAAAATTTTTCATCCAAGTAATTTCCTAGCCAAACAGATCCAACTACAATAAAAGCAAATTCAATTCCTAAGCTAGAGATTTCATATAAATTCATTTTAAAAGTTTACCAATTCTCTTCCAACGAATCTCCATTCTAGGAATTCTATAAAAAATCCAACGTTGCAAAATAGACAAACGATCTTCTCTTTCAGGATCGGGGAATATATCTAACTCATGACAGTGTTTACGAATTTCGAATTCATTGTAACGAAATTGATAAGCTGTTTCAAGATCATTGTTGTCTGGAATTTCTTTAAACATGCAAGTATTATCTTTAAAGTTAATGGAAAAATAAATGATAAGTGCTTTTCCTAAAATTTGATCTCGTCTCACAAGTCCCCAAAATCGAGAGTCACTTGAGTCATCTCGATTATCTCCCATTACAAAATAATGTCCTTCTGGAATTTTACAAATTGAGTTTGGACAATGCCTCTTCACGTAATTAAAAGACGTTTCGTAAATTCCCTCCATAACAAAATGTTGAAAGTCTCTTTTTGTCTCTACAAAAAGACCTTTTCCAAGTGCTCGGGCATTGTCTAAGTCAACTAATTCTTTGCCCATTTCTACTACTTGGGGATTGTAAGATTTGAATTCATTAGAACCTTTTTCTTTATACTCTACAAACGTGTAACTTATATAATCTCCTCTTGAAGTTTGCATTTGTTTTTGAGAAAAACGGAGTTCATCTCCCGGCATTCCAACTACTCTTTTTACAAAACGTTTTGCAAATAATTTCCCAATAATAGGGAAAGTTTCTCTTTTGGGTTCTCCTTGTTCATCCAGTGGTAAATATTTGTCTTCTTCTAAGGCTCCAGCAGGAGGGATAAATGTAACAATGTCTCCACGTTTTGGATCATCATAACGAAAAATTTCTTTTTCCGTAAAAGGCATACGAAAGGAGTAGCGCATTTTATTTACAAAAAGAAAGTCACCTATTTTTAAAGTAGGAAGCATAGAACCAGATGGAATATTGTTGGCATCTAGAATGGAAGATTTGAAAGCCAAAACAAATACTAAAATTAGAAAAAAAGAAAAGCCAGCTGAAAAATTCTTCATTTTAATGTTATAATTTTTCTAAGTTTTTTTAGGTCAACTTTTCTTCTTTTATCCTTCACAAAGACCTAAGTAATAATTAGATGTTTTATCGTTTGGATTGAGTTCTAAAACTTTTTCAAAACTAATTTTTGCTTTCTCAAAATTATATTCCTCAAAATACTTAATAGCAGTTTCAAATAGTTCTTTAGTTAGAAGTTTTTTTTGTGTAATTTCTTCATCTTCGGAGATTACCTCATATATTTTGATTGCTTCTTCTTTGCCTCTTATAAAGGATTTTCCTATATAACGAATTGGAAATAAATTTTTATTTTTAATTCTAAGATAAGCAACTTCTGTAATTAAAATTGATGTTTGAAAGATTTTACATAGCCCTTCTACTCTAGAAGCAACATTCACTACATCAGAAATTACTGTGCTTTCCATTCTTTCTGATTCTCCTATAATTCCAAGCATTAGGTTTCCTACATTGATTCCTATTCCAACTGCAATAGTAGAGTATCCCTTTTGAACTCTTTTTTTGTTAACTTGATATAAAGTATGATGAATGTCTAAACTAGTTTGAATGGCATCTTCCAAATTATTGGGAAATAAAGCCATAATTGCATCGCCAATATATTTATCTATGAATCCATTGTTTTTTCGAATTACGGGCCCTATGTTTTTTAAATAAGAGTTTATGAAATCAAAATTATCTTTAGGACTCATATTGGAAGAAACTGTCGTAAAACCTCGAATATCTACAAACATAACAGCCATGTCTTTTTGAATTTGATCTCCTAATGCAATATTTGTAATGGACTTTTTTTCTAAGAGATTTAAAAAACCTGTAGGTACAAATTTACTATATGCAAGATTTGTATTTTGTAAATTTTCTGACAGCTCTTCTACATCTTTAAATGCTTTTGAGAACCTTACAGATAGCATATACCCTTGGAAAAAGATAAATATAAAAAGACCAATTGGGGTAATATAGCCTGTGTTTATAATAATTTGAGAGTGTAATACGTCATTTACTCCAGATATTATAAGAGCTAAAGTTCCGAGTGTTGAGGGAATGGCTCCTTCTCTTGAATGAATAATAGATTTT
>CALDSP010000137.1 GCA_937924465.1 uncultured Leptospiraceae bacterium | reverse complement strand
CAAAGGATCAATTTATATCTCCTGAAGAATTTGGAATAGATAATCTTAACGATCCTTATATTTCTACCTTGAAAGACGTTTATGTTATTTACGAAAAAAGAAAAAAAGAAAGAAATGCTTTTGACTTTGGAGATTTAATTTATTGTCCTGTTCAAATTTTTAAAAATTTTCCAGAAGTTCTAAAATATTACAATGAACTTTGGGAGTATATATTAATTGATGAATACCAAGACACAAATCACTCACAATATCTCTTTACTAAATTTTTAGTAGGAGAAAAACAGAATTTATGTGTAGTAGGAGATGATGATCAATCTATTTATTCTTGGAGAGGAGCAGATATTCGAAATATATTAGATTTTGAAAAAGACTTTCCAAATACAAAGATTATAAAACTAGAAGAAAACTATCGTTCAACGAAAACTATTATTTCTTCCGCAAGTGAACTAATAAAACACAATCAAGGAAGAAAAAATAAAACTCTCTTTACAAATAATACGTTAGGCGATAAAATTAAAATTATTGAATGTTCCTCTGAACCAGAAGAAGCTCATATTATTTTAGAACTAATACAACAAAGTTTTCAAAAAACAAAAAAATATTTACGTTATGCGATATTTTATAGAACAAATGCCCAATCTCGATTTTTTGAAGAGGAACTTAGAAAAAGAAATATTCCTTATAAAATTTATGGTGGCTTTCGTTTTTTTGATAGAATGGAAATTAAAGATATGCTAGCTTATCTTTCAGTACTAATAAATCCAAATGATACTTCTAGTTTAATTCGAATCATCAATTTCCCTCCTAGAGGAATTGGAGATGCTACAATTGAAAAACTTAGAACTTATTCTCTAGAGAGAGGTAAATCTATGTATGAAATTTTGAAGAATAACAATTTAAACTTGCGAAAACAAACACAGGTAGCTCTCACAGAATTATATACAAATTTTGAAGACCTTAAAGAGAAACTTTCCCAAAATTATTTACCCTCTCAAATCGCTAGATCTTTAGTAATACAAATGCGAATTGATGAAGAACTTTCTAGAAAACAAGATGAAGAAAGTATTGATAGAATGGAAAACATTGAACAGCTTATAGAATCTATCCAAGAATATGAAGAAAACGCAGAAAATCCTAGTCTAGCAGAGTATTTGGGACAAGTAACTCTTCTGACTTCAGAAGAAAATAAAAAAGAACTCCAAGATTACGTAACTCTAATGACAGTACACAATTCCAAAGGATTGGAATTTGAAGAAGTTTTTTTAGCTGGTATGGAACAAGGTACATTTCCTCATTTCATGAATTTAGAAAACCAAGAAGCCTTAGAAGAAGAAAGGAGACTTTGCTATGTAGCCATAACTAGAGCAAAAGAAAAACTCACTATTACCTACAATAATCTAACCAAAAGATTCGGAAACTTTGAACCAAGAATTCCAAGCATATTTTTAGAAGAAATTCCATCTCAGTTTGTAGAGCATTTTATAGGTGAAGAAATTTTTCAAAGAAAGCCAGAAATTTCTCCTAAAGCAGGTAACTATACAACATCAAAGAAAATAAAAAATAACTCTACAAAAGTTAATTTTGATTCCAGACTTTTAAGACTAGGTACTAAAGTCAAACATACCCAATATGGTATAGGAGAAATTATAGAAGTAGTTGGGTCGGGAGAAAATACAAAAATTAAAGTTTCTTTTCCTATTGGAAATAAAAATTTTTTAGCAGCGTATGGTAGTTTTGAAATTATTGCTTAATTGTAAAATTCTAGGAAAAAAGCGACTTATTTTGAGATAAATCCCGCAAAAAATCAAAAAACTTATAAAAAAATTTATTTCTAAGTATTAATTACTAGACATTTTATTTGTTTTCTTGTAATCTATCTTGCGAGGTAAAAAGACATGCAATTTGGAACTTTATTTTTTGTAATGTTAGTTTTAGTTGTGGTGGGAGCTTTGATGATTTTTATGAACATTAAGGACTACTATAAGGAATCTAAAAGAAAACGCTTTAAAGGGGATGACACAAACCCAAGTATCGGAATTGTACCTTAAAAAATTCTCATTTTCTTTTTATTTCCTCCTTTGCTAGTTTTTCTAATAAGCCTTCCAATTAAAAATAAGATTTCTTAAAAAGAATTAGCTCCATCATAGGAAGGCTATTTTTCTTTTCATAATGTTTGTTCATAGAAATCATTTTACATCTCTTTTATATCAAAAAATATTGATTTTTAAACAATAGGCAAATATCCTAGAATAGGTCTGTTATTTTAGATTAGGAAAATATATGTTAAAGCTCCCATCCAAAAACATTTTTCAAATTTTTGACAGTGTATTGAAAGAAATCAATCCTTTTCAAGTTCTTCTTGGAGCAGTAGAAGAAACAAAGGACAATTATCGTCTTGAAATAAATATGAAATACATCAATGAGCTAATGCATATTGAAGTTTTAGAAGAAGCAGAGAGTTTATTAGAACTAGACATACTGGCTAGAGAAGGAAAAATTGTTTCAAGAGGGGAATACTATGTAGGAGATTACTTCCTAGCCGATTTTCTTAGAGTTAAAGAAATTGGATTTAATGCAGATTTTATTCCTATATGGGTGAAAGGGAATCAAGTTCGATTTCGAGTAGAAAATTTCCGCGTTTGGAATAAAGCCCGAAAAAAATTTGATATAGTCAAGTGGATTGCTAAACTTTTTCCTTATAACAGAACTCTTATCCTACGTGAATTAGTGAGTCTTTATCCAAATATTTTAAGTTTAACTAGACTCCAAAATGAAGTAAGATTGAATCTAAATTATTTTTTAAAGAAAGCCAATATCTCTCCTGAATCTGTGAAAATTCACAAGGTAAAATTAGAAACAAATAAATTAATTTTTTACTTGCGATCAACAATTGCTTTAAAACCTCTTGCTGATTTTTTCGGAGCCGATGCTATACGCGTTTTCTCCATTTCTCATTCTGAAAGTTTATAAAAATGATAAAAATTATTTATCTTACGGATATCCATGATGGACTGCGGGAATTAAAAGAAATTCTAATTCAAACTGAAGCAGACCTTTATTTACTTTCAGGAGACATAATCTACAAAACTTTTTTTGGATTTGATCGCATTGTGGAATTTTGTTCAGTTCAAGAAGAACTGGATGTCTTAGCTAAACAAGACACAAAAGACATGACTCCCTATGATTTTGCTACTAAAGTAATTCGCTTTCCAAATAAATATTCAGAAACAACCTTAAGCAAAGCTACTTTATATAGGTCTTTATTCCAAAAAGCAGCTAAAACCATGAAAGAAAAATATTCTCTTATCGCCCAGTTAATTCAGAGATATTGCAAATCGAAATGTTTGTGTTTACCGGGAAATTATGACATTGATTTACAGTATACAGACTTACACGATGTGGATATTCATAGAAAAAGCTACGTTTTTAAAAGTTTAAAATTTTGTGGTTATGGGGGGGCGCCTATTGTTACTTCTGGAATTCCTGAAAAATTAGCTGTAAAGTTTCATGAATACAGTAAAAACGGAGTTTTTTATAGTGAACCTGAAGAATTTTTCAAAGAAGAACTCCCTGATATTACAATAATCCACAATCCAGCCTTTGGTTACTTAGATAGAGTTCCAGGTTATGGAAATGTAGGTTCTCAAGGAATTCGCAGGTTTATAGATGAGTATCCTCCTATTTTAGTTGTTTCTGGGCATGTTCATGAAGCTCAAGGACTCATCAAAAAAGGAAAAACAGTATTTTTAAATCCATCTAATTTTGGCCCAGTTGATTCTATTTATGGATTTCAACAAGGGGGATTTTTTGCTAGCATAGAAATTAATGAAAATACAAAAGAAATCACAAAAGTTGAACTACAAAGAATGGAAAAATTCAAGATTAAAAGCTTACTGCAAGTAGAATTTCCAAATAATAAGCCAGAAGTAACTTACCTAAATCCCGAATCACCTATATCTGTAGAAGAATTTTTGAGGTCTTAAATGGGAATTCTTCGATTCAAGGATCATCCTATTGTAAAGGAATTTAATGGATTAAAAAAATTTTTTCGTTCTCAAGAGACAACTGTTTCCCGCCAAAGAATAAAAGACTTAAAAGAATTTGTATTACAAGTTCAAAAAACAGGAGAAGATATAGCATTTGATGTTTTAGGATCTGTGAATTTTGGACAGGCTACAGAAAATTCAGACATTGATATAGTAATTTATTTACAATGTGACAAAGATAACATAGGCTCTTGTGATCATGAAAACTGCAGTAAACTTCCTGTTTACATTGATTTATTAAAAAATCATCTTGTTTTCTCTCATTTTTCAAATAGTTATCCTCTTCAAATTGTAGATTGTATTAATTTAAATCAAATAGAATACGATTTAAAAATTCGTAATTTTGATTCTTTTGGACTTGTTAAGTTTGGGTTTTATCGTTCCATTTGCAGGGGAATCAATCGAAAACTCCTTTATAAATATGAAGTCAAACTTCAATCGGATGAAAAACTTTGTAGAGTTATTGAAAAAAATATTTCCGATCTTTTTTTAGGATTAATTCATTCCAATTCACACACCTATTCATTTCACAAATACATTGATAGATTACAGAGTAGTGGATTTAAAATCCCTCAACAAATTATTGAAAAAATCAATCA
>CALDSP010000136.1 GCA_937924465.1 uncultured Leptospiraceae bacterium | reverse complement strand
TGTGTCTTTTAATTCCATTTTGCATAGTAACATTTAAACGCGAAGGAATTCGAAGAGTAGAGACTGTTTTTCTTTTTTGTTTGATTTGTAGAGTTTGTTTTTGTTCATTTAGAATAAATCTATACTTCATATAAGAGAGGAGTAAAATTTAGGTTCAAAAGAATGCAAAAATACGCCCACTTAAAAATAAATTTTAAAAAGGTTCAACTATGATTTTTTAAAGAGATTGAAGTATTGAGAACAATCTTTATTTAGAGAGATTTATAGAACTTGAAAAAATGCTTACAAAAAATGAATATTTTTAAAAATAATTACTTTAAGAAATTTTATGCATTCATAAGCAAGCAAAGAAGCTATGTAAGTTATAAATTTCGATATAAATTTACACTCAAAAGAAATATAAAACTCAATGCTCCCAAAAAAATTCCAAATAACAAAATAAAAGAAAAAAATTGTTTTCTGTTTAATTCATAAGTATTGCGAAAACCTTCATAATAGTTAAAAAGTCCGAGTAGAGTGGCTAAAAATAAGCCTATTATTAAAAAAGGTTTTGGTAGTAACCAAAATACAGAGGAGGCAGCAAAAGGTAAAAAAGAGATCAAAGCTATAGGATTTTGATTTTTTTTTCCTAATCTTTGTAAAAAATTTTTTCCAAATTCATCTAAAAATATCACAAAAAATAATCCAATTAAATAAACAAGAAAAGAAGTAAAAATCCCTTCAGTGATAGAGGGAGGAGAGTTTTCTGGAAAGAGTTTGAATTGAAGAAAATTGTTTCCAAGTTTAGAGATGGGTGCAAGAATAGAAAGAGATAAATATATTCCTAAGATTTGAAAAGACGAAAAAGAATTTTGAAAGAAAAAATCAAATAAATCAATAGGGCTAGAAAAGATTTCGTCGACAATTTTTGCTATTGAATTTTTTGGATTCTTCTCTATTTCTTGCATTTTTTCCAAACTTGTAAAACTGTATTATATTTCAAGTCTCAAAATGATTGAGTTTAGTTGTAAAAATCTTATTTTTTTATGATTTTTTTAAATATAAAAGCTATTGACAAATATTTCCTTCTATTATGAGTTAAATTTATGAAATTTTTATTTATCTTATTTATTTATGGTTGTGGAACAGGAGCTGCTTATCTTTCTGACTCGGATGTTTCCTCTAGACTTGCGGATACAGGCGGACTTACGCGAGTAGAAATGGAAAGAGCGGCAGAGCGAATTGCTACAAAAATAGCAGCTTCTTTTAAAAATCGTCCTTCTTCGGGAGTTTTTGTAGCTATTTTAAGAACTAAAAATGATACTTCCGAACAGATCTCAACAGAAATTTTCGAAAATGCTTTAGTGAAAAATTTACTGACAAATAAAATTTTTACTCTTCGTACAGATAAACGAGAAGATCAACTCAGAGAAATTAAACTGAGTCAAATGCTGGGAACTGATTTAGACTTAACAAATTTAAAAAGTCCCAATTATTTTGTACGTTCTCAAATTAGCGAAAATGTTTTTAAAAGTGAAGGGGATAGGATTATTGAACATACTCTTTCAGTAGAGTTGGTTGAAGTTGGAAGTTTAGTCGTAAGTGTTTCTGAAAAAGAAACTTTTTCTAAAAAAGCTAAAAGTAAAAAAAATATAGATTGGTAAACGTTTATACACTCTAGTGTAAAAAACGTTAGAGATGTTTACTACTCATAGATTTTATGCCTATCCAACCTACTACCCAAGAGCTTTCTTTTTTAATTCAAAAATCTTCTTTAGGAGAAAAGTATTCCTTAGCAAAATTGATCTCTCTTTTAGAAAGATCTAATAATTTCTTTACTAGAAAAGAAATTTTTTATATTCTAAAAAATCTACCATGTAAAAATAAACTAACAGTTGGTTTTACTGGAACTCCGGGAGCAGGAAAGTCTTCGCTCATTTCTGAACTTTGTAAAGAATTTCTTTATAAAACTGTGAATGAAAAGGTAGCTATTGTTGCAATTGATCCTAGTAGTAGTATTAGTGGCGGTTCTATTTTGGGAGATCGAACTCGTTTTACGATTCCGCCAAGGGAAGAAAGAATTTATTTCCGTTCTCAACCTAGTCAGCTTGAAATGGGGGGACTCAATCCTTATACTTATCATGTAATTCGTGTTTTGCGATATTTTTTTGAATATGTTTTCATTGAAACAGTGGGGATTGGACAAAATGAAATTGAGGTTTCAAAAATTGTGGACTATTCTGTTTTAATTCTTCAGCCTTTTGCGGGAGATAATATTCAATTCATCAAAAGTGGAATTATGGAAGTTCCAGATTGCTTTGTAATTAATAAATGTGATGAAAAAGAATTGGCTAGTTCAAGTTATCACATGCTTTTAAATTCTTTAGAGTTTTTAAAGGATACACTGAATCAAACACAAATCCCTAAGATTTATCAAACTAGTGTTTTAAAAAAAATTGGTATTCAAGAACTTTTAGATCATATTATTCAGCAAAAACCTAAAAAAGATAAGAAATTAGAAGCAATTTCTCAACTTGAGCGGTGGGTAAAAAATGAATATGGAAAATGGGGTTTACATTTACTTCAAGATTTACTTAACAAAAAGAAATTTGAAAATTATGAAACGAGTGAGGAAGAATTTCTAAATATAATCAATAGTCTTTTACAGAAAAAGAATTAAAGATGCGTACTCGTCGAAATTAGGTTTATTTTCTGAAAATGATGACTTACGACGAGCACGCGAAATGTTCTAGGGTAGTTTGGACATTAGAGCTTGTGTCAAAGCAGGTTGATCAATTTTACCGAACCAAATGGACCAGGTCGCTTTCATGAAATCTACTCCTGTGACATTGGAAGTTTTTCCTGCAAAAGAACAACTTGTTGTTTTAGTTGCTGCATTGTAGGAAATGGTAATTGTTCCACCTTCTTTTATGTCGCCTGTTAAAACACTACTGAAAGTGTCAATATTGGCTTTATTGGTATAACCATTGTTTGCAAACGCTTCTTTAATGGCAGTGGCAATTTTTTCTGCCTCTACATCACGTAGGAGTTTTAAGGTAAAACGTTTGTCCACATCTGCATTGATGATTTCTTGAGCATTTTTAGAAGCAGGTGGATTTTTCATTTGGTGAGTAATGCTGTATACATTTACACTTACGAACGCTATTTTTTTTACCCGAATTCCAGATCCCGTTGTAACGAAATCATTTGCAGTGATTTCTGAGGCAATGAATAGAATAGATAATATGAAAAAAAGTTTTTTTAACATTTTCAACACAAGTTTCCTCCAGTTGAATCTTAGACTTTTAAAGGTTGTAAAAAGTCTATTATTTTTTTTTGATTTAAAAAATAAAAAAGAAAATTATTAAAAAAATATAATTGGAATTATCATTATTTAATGCAAGCAATTTTCTAACATTTTTTTTATATAATACTGAAAGTGTAAGGTAAACTGATTTTTCTAGGGTCAAAATTGAAAATAAAAAAAATCTTTACTCTCGGGATAAGAGAATAAAGAAGCATACAAAAATAATATAAATAGAAATCCAAATCCAAACAAAGAATTTAGTTCTATTTTTTCAAAGTCTTCATCCAGTGAGATAGCTTGATAAATATCTATGAGAAATAGAGGAAAAAGAAAAAAAATGAATTTAATAACAAAAATAAAGTTCCAATAAATTGGAAAAAAATTATAAATTATTTCAGAAACTTTTTGAATAGATGAAATTTTAAAAAATAAAAGTCCAAATCCAAAACCTAAGATATGAAACGAAAATGAGAGTAGGGGAAGTTCAAAAATTTTTTTAAGAAGGTGGAGAAAAAAATAAATTTTTTTTGAATCATCTTTTAAATACTCTAATAAATATTCAAAATTATGGTAAATAATTACTTGTAATCCACAGTAAAGCCCCCAAAAAATATATCCATATCCTGCTCCATGCCAAATTCCACAAAGTAACCAAACGACTAATAAATTTATGTTTTGTCTAACTATCCCTTTTTTATTTCCACCTAAGGGAATATAAACGTAATCTCTAAGCCAAAAAGATAAACTTATGTGCCATTTTTTCCAAAATTCTATAGGATTTTTTGAAAAGTAAGGTCTTTGAAAATTGAGTGTAAGCTCAAATCCAAGGAATTTAGCTAGTCCTCTTGCCATGTCAGAGTATCCACTAAAATCTGCATATACATGGAAAGCCATTGCTACACACAGCCAAATAGTAAAGCCTTGGAGATTTTGAAAAACTAAGGCTTTTTCAATGAGTTCTCCAAAATGATCTCCTACAACAGTCTTTTTTACGAAACCAATCAAAAAGAGTAAAAACCCTGTTTTATAATTTACAAATGAAAAATTTTTTGGAGATTCAATTTGAGGAATGAGAGTTTTTGCTCTTTCAATAGGACCTGCCAGTAAAAGAGGAAAAAACAAATCGTAAATAGCAAAAGTTAGTAAGGAGTTAGTGGGATATATAACTCTATTATAAACATCAATAATATAACAGAGATTGTGAAAGGTATAAAAAGAAATTCCTATTGGAAGAAAAACTGAAATCATAGTTTGAGATAATAAATTTAAATCAATAAATACTTTTTGAATAAATAAAAAATATTTAAAAAAAATTAAGATACAAAGATTTATAAAAATTCCAAAGATTAAAAAAGACTTGGAGTTGTGTTTAGAAATAAAAATTTTTTTACCTATCCAAAAATTAAACCCTATGGTAAAAAATAAAATAGGAAGAGAGCGAGTTTCAAACGAAGAATAAAAAAAAACTCCACCTACAAAAAGAAGCCACTTTTGAATCTTTAAGTTTGTAAAACGATAAAGAAGAAAAAATAAAAGAAAAAATACAAAAAACTTTAAAGAAGAAAAAAGCATTCCAAAATAGTCTTGGAATGTTTAGCGTCTCATCCTTTCGGTAGCTGGGTCAATTTTTGCATTATATTCTTTTGAGGATTGACTACAATTAGAAACTGCAGAAGGGTAAGTTTTATCCATATTTTTTTCACACTCTATAATTTCTTGAATTGTAGCACAGTGAGTAAATAGTAAAGTAAAAGTGAAAAAGAATATTTTGAACATATTAGAAACTCCTTATATTCTAAGAAAATACTTTATAAATTCTCAAGTATATAAATTGCATTCTTAAAAGCATAAATTTTTTTACAACTGATTTTTGTACTTAAATAAACCCTTTCCTTAAATTTAGTTTGGAAATTTGTATTCTGAAACTTTTTTTTGCACTATTTGTTCAAAATCTTTCTTTATTCCGAAAAAAAACAAAACTTCTGCTATTAAAAACAAAGGTGCCATAAGAGCTTGGAGTAAATTGTCTACTAAAGCAGGTCTTCTTCCTTCAAAGTAATGTCCAAGCAGTTGAATGATCCATCCAATAATTTTTACTAAAAGAAATATTGTGAGTGATTCTTGCCAAGGAAGTTTTGAAATATTGTCACATAACGTTACAATAGGAATTGAAATTATTGTCATAATACTTGCAAGAGTAATGTCTAAAGTGAAATACCATAAAATTACAATGAAAAACAAAATCCAAGCAAGGGAAAGATCTAAACCTGCTAATTCAAAACGTATCCAACCAATGGGAATTAGAGGAGAATAATATACCATTGGCACTCCAAAAAAATGAGTAAGTTTATTTTTAGGATTTTGATGATAAGCGGCATAACCTGCCATTCTTTCTTCAATTGTTCTCATTTGTTCCCCCTTTCTTTTTTTGAATTCTATGAAACTGTGGTTGTATGATTATATTTGTTATATTTAAATTTTCTTTTTGCAAGTAAATATTTCTTAAAATTTCTGCAATTTGCTTGGGTTTAATGTAAGAGTTTGGATGAGTATCTGTAGTGAACCAAGTGTCTTTATAAAAGGGCGTCTGGGTCATATCAATTTCTAGATTTACAATTTTTAGCTCTGCTTTTCGAGTTTCTTCCCAAAGTGATTTTGCAAATTGAGAAAGGCCAGCTTTGCTTGCAGCATAAGCTGAAGCTAAAGGAGAAGGTTTAGTTGCTGTAATGGAAGATACAAAAACAATAAATCCCTTATTTTGCTTTAAGTTTCTTAAAAAAATTTGAGTAAGTAAAATAGGAGCCATTAAATTTAAATCTAAAACCTCTTTAGTTTTTTGAAAATTTAATTCTTCATGAAGTCCAAAAATTCCCTTTCCTGCAGAATGTACTAAAACTTTTAAATCTTTCAATTTTTTTTTAAGTTTTTGAAACGTTGGGTGGTACTGTTGAAAATTTAAGAGATCAAATTCAATGTGTTTAATTTTATGATTCAGTGGTTTGGTTCTAGAAATAGAATAAACTTCTAAATTTTCTTCCAAAAACATATTTGCAATTTCTAACCCAATACCTGAAGAACCTCCTGTAACTAAAGAAATCAAAGATGAACTCATAGTATTTTAATTCCAAAAATTAACCTTACTTCAAAAAAGCCAATGTTTTCAATCAAGAAATAAACTTGAAACTAGAATCTCATTTTAAAATCTAGATTTATAACTTATGAAATCACATTTCTTTTCACTCAGTAGAAAAATTCAAGAACTTCTTACTCAAAAAGTTTTACTTTATTTAGCTAGTCTGCCTTTCTTTGTGAATTGGTATTTTATTCTTCTCTTTTATTATGAAAAGCCTTCTATTCAAAAACAATGTTTTCGTAGTTTTGTTTTGAGTTTGGTATTTTTTATTTTATTACTTCTTTCTTGGATTTTTTCTATGTTCCCTGTTATTGGTTCTTTACTTGGGAATGTGATTCATTTGATTGGAATTTTGATTTATGTTGGAGTTTCATTTTTTTTGATTTACAAAATTTATAAAGATCAAAACGTGGAAATAGATTTTTTAGACAAACAAGTGAAAAATTTGGAAGATTTTTTAATTTAATCTTTGCGCCCTTAGCTCAACTGGATAG
>CALDSP010000135.1 GCA_937924465.1 uncultured Leptospiraceae bacterium | reverse complement strand
ACCGGCAATTTTACTATAATCTATAGAGTTTAGATTCATTTTAGATAAAATTTGTATCCAATATTTTGATGTATGGTTTTGCTTGTTTTTACAGTCATATCCTTGACAAATACTAGCTCCATAAAAAGAAAAATTTTGACTAAGTGGATCCCCTGTAATACTTGGATGAATCATGCAACCAATCTTATTTTCTTGTTGATCAATATAACCCAGAAAAGGACAAACGTAGATTGTTGGATCCCTCTTTATGATTTTGCTTTCTTCTTTTTCCCTTGTTTGGCGATATTCAAACACCGTTGATTTATTAGAAAAATTTACTTGAGACTGAAATTTAGTTGTTCGTTCCTTGAGAATTTTTTTAAGTTCATGGGAATTTAAATCTAGATTTAAAAAGCCACAGCATGCTCCACAGGAAAATTTAGAATTTGGTTGGCAGAGACTCATTTTTGTGAAAAGTCTCCTATCTTATTAGGAAGAGCTTGAACAAGTCCATTTTCTAGTTGGAAAATTTCTAATCCATATAATTGTAGGAATTGTTTTTTTATTTTGTGATAAAGAAAAAATTTATTTTTATAATCAAAAATATTTTTTGTTTGGTCATCAAATGAGTTTATTAAAAAGTGAGTTGTAGATTCATAACCATCAAAAGTAAAATAATGGTTTCCAGCTTCTGGAAAATACATAAGACTGCAGTTCTCTAATTCTGAAAGCTCTGCAAGTAAATTTTCATAGTAATATTGAAACGTAACTACATATCCTTGAATATGCTCTGGTTCCATTTCTCTTTGAAATTGGTGAATCCAACGAATCATTTTGAAAATAATTTCTCTATTTACCGAGAGAACTTCCATAAGAGTATCCAAAAACATAGAAATTTCTAATTTTTTAAAGTTCCACATAGATTGAAAAATTAGTTCCCACCATTTTTGTAGATTATGAAAAATTTCTTCATTTAAAGTTATTTCTCCAAAAGATTGACGTTTATAATCACTGAACACAATAAAACCAATAAATCTTGAGAAAGAATAAAAAGATTCAATCAATGTTTGGGATATTGTATTCGTGTCTACTTTGTGTGGTTCAAACTCTAAAATTTTTGCATAAGTAAAAGCAATGGGGGTTGGATAATGTTTTTTGATAGAAATGGGTTTCAGAATTCTATAACGATTTTCTTTTTTAGAAGTAAAAAGAGTATAGTCAGGAGCTCCATGTAAAGTGTAGTTTGCCCAAGTGAGATCCCATGGTTCGTAATTTCTTCTTGCAAATTCTCTTGCAAGAAAAAGTGCCTCGCCTACTGATTTCTGACTGAATAAAGATAAATAGAATCGAATTGTAAAGTCTAAAGTTTTTTCATTATCAATGACTTCCCAATTTGTTCCTACAAAAGTTTTAATTCCACTTATTAAAAATGCTCCAGCGAAGTAATTCATAATGAAAGGAGTGTTTACTTCTGTTGCCTTTGTGGATTGGCAAGAGTTGCTGAATACTAAATTTGTAGAAAATCCACTATTACTAATTTCTCTTGCTTTTAGGACTTTATCGTCGGAAAGAAGCCAACCATTTTCTAAAGGGTGTTTAGAAAAATACAAGTGTCCCGCATAGTGAATAATATGTTTGCCTTTTATCATAGAAAGAAGTTTGAGTTTAGTGATTTGTCTTCCAGCTATGAACTCAAGCTCTAAAACGTTGGAAGGAACTTTTTGTTTTAAGATCTGAAATAACACTTCTCCTTCTTTTTGTGCCCATTCTAAATCTTCATTTGGGTCAGCAATGATTAGCATTTTAATTTTTTTAATTTCTTCATTTTTTGATTTTTTTGCACTACCTTTAACTGTCTTTCCAATGCAAAATTTATCGGCTAAGAAACTGTTTCCATCATGCAATAGATCCCATGGAATATCTTTTAAACCATCATCAATATGAAAATGTAAAAATTTATCTTGTGAGGTACGAAGTTTGTTAGCTATTTCTTGAGGAAAAAACTGATCAAAAAAGGTTTCTCCTAACGACTTTAAATCTTTAAGGATATCGGGCTTTTCTCCTGTAGTCTTAGTTGAGAAGGAACGAGAAACTTTAGAAATATTTTCCATTTCTTTTATGTATTCAACAATTAAATCCCAATCCATTTTTGCGTGAATGTGAGATTCTGACCCAGGAGAATTCCCTGAATCAAGAAAGTTAAATACATTTACATTTTCGACCCTGTCAATAAGTAGATTGATCATCCTACTTTAAGGATGATCCAAGAGAACTGTTATGTCAATAGATTTTGAAAGTTTTTTTCCTAAAAACTCTATTAAATAGCGTCCTTCCTGTAAGCCTGAAAAAGAAACAATTCCATTTCCACCAATTTGTGAAGAATAAATAAAACGATTATTTCTTTTTAAAATTACTTGTTCATAAGGATTTTTTTGCTCTTTGGGAAAATGAAAACTTAAATAAACCTCTTTTTCATTCTCTTTAGTAATTTGGTATTGGATTTTAAAAGGGTCTTGTTTTTCTTCTAAATTAACGGTTTGAGTGGCATCTATTTCTTTAGAACGAACAACAGAGTCTAACTTTGGAAGAATTGTAAAATTAGGGTCTAATCCACCCGTTAGTAGTTTTAGTCCTTCTTTTGCAAGTTTTATAACGAAAGAAACACTCTCTGTGTTAGATTTTTGAGTTTCAAAACTTATGTCTATGTATTTTTGCAAATATTGTGGAAGAGGAAGCTTAGCAGGACTTTCGGAGTTAAACAATTCTAACTCTAAATCCATAGAAAACTCACCACCACTTTGCAAAATATCCCTGCTCTGTAGGAATTTCATACATGCAAATGTGGATTCTTCAATTTCAAGAAAATGTTTCCACTCTTCCTCATTCAAAGAAGATAATTCTAAGTTTTCGTTGTACAAATAGGCTAGATTTTCTTTTGGTTGATTAGACCACATATTCTTACCCTCGCTTAACTATTTCAGACAGAAAAAAATAAAATTATATTTCAATTTCTTCTAATTTTTTTTTCATTTTTTCAACGACTCTTTGGATTGTAATGCTAATACTTCCTTCTGGAAT
>CALDSP010000134.1 GCA_937924465.1 uncultured Leptospiraceae bacterium | reverse complement strand
TATTTTTATAAATAGTGTTCCTATTACAGTTCTTTATGATTTTAGTCCCTTGCATTTTGGAACAAAACTTCGTAAGGCTGCACAAATTTATAAAACTTTATCTTCAAAAAATATTTCTGAAATTGTGATATATGGAAACCCAAATTCTAACTATATGGCTTGCTTTTGCACTTATTTTCAATCAAAGGGATGGAAAGTTGTATCTGTTTTTTATTCTAAATCAAATTACAAAAATTTAAATTATTGGATTAGTTTGAAAAACTCAAATCAAGTTTTTTGGGTCAATTCAAAACAGGAAAGAAACTTTGTTTTAGAGGAATTGAAATCTAAATATTTTATAATTCCAAAGTACGGCACTTGTTTGGATAGTTTGTTTGGAGTTTTTAGCCTTTGGAAACAAATCAATTGGAATAATTACGAAAATTTTGTTCTAGATGTAGGTTCGGGAATCACTCTTTTAAGTCTTTTGCATTATTTAGAAATTCATTCTATAAATCATGTGAAGATTATAGGAATTTGTATTGGAAGAAGTAAACAAAAACTTACCTTAGATTTACAAAACTTATATTTTGTTTTATTAAATAAAGTCTTGGACTTTTCAAAACTTAGTCTCTTTGATCCTGTTATAGATTCCCGTTTTGGAAAGTATTCTAAAACTTTACTTGAATATTCGAAATCATTGCTTTCAGAGGGAATATTTTTGGAGCCTATTTATTCAGCAAAGAGTTTGTATACTTTAGAAAGACTAGTTCTTTCAAAGCAAGTTGCAATGAAAAATTTGGCTTACTTACACCAAGG
This sequence comes from uncultured Leptospiraceae bacterium, assembly GCA_937924465.1. GTDB lineage: Bacteria > Spirochaetota > Leptospiria > Leptospirales > Leptospiraceae > CALDSP01. The sequence goes on along the minus strand of CALDSP010000134.1, from coordinate 5,115 downwards.
TGGGATTTTACCTTTTTATAAAAATTTTATTTCTTAAACTTTAGTTCATAACTTTCTGTAACCAAAGGGTAGATTCAATTTCACGTAACAATTGTGCAAATCCCGATTTTTGAATTGCGGAGACTAAAATTCCATCTTCAGGTAAATGTTCTGTATTTTCTGCAATATCTATTTTATTGTAAACTTTAATTATTGGAGTTTTTTCTAAGTTCAAAGAATGTAAAATTTTTTCTACAGAGTGAATTTGTTCCATATAATTTGGATTTGAAATATCAATTACATGAATCAATAGATCAGCATCTCCTAATTCTTCTAGTGTAGCTTTAAAAGCATTTGTAAGTTCGGGGGGCAAGTCATGAATAAAACCTACTGTATCAGATAAAATAATTTCTCTTTCTTCTGGAAAACGAACCCTACGTGTGGTTGGGTCTAATGTTGCAAATAATTTATCTTCTGCTATAACAGAGGAATTTGTTAAAGAATTGATTAAAGTAGATTTTCCCGCGTTTGTGTAACCAACAATAGCAACAACAGGGATTTCATTTCGGTTTCTTTTTTTTCGATTGATTTCTCGTCTTTTACGCATGGTTTCTAATTCTTTTTCTAAGTGGGAAATTTTTTCTTCTACTCTACGTTTTCCTATTTCTAATTTTGTTTCTCCCGGTCCTCTTCCTCCAATTCCTCCTGTTAAACGAGACATGTTATCATCTAATTCAGAGAGTCTACCTTTTAAATACTTGAGTTGAGCAAGTTCCACTTGCAACTTTCCATCTTTACTTTTTGCGTTACGTGCAAATATATCTAAAATCAGTTGAGTTCTATCAATGACTTTTAAATCACAGAAGTCTGAAATTTTTTTCGCTTGTGCAGGAGTAAGTTCTAAATCAAAAATTAAAAGCTCGACATCTTTTTGAACAGCTTTGAGTAAAATTTCCTTTAATTTTCCAATTCCAATTACAGTAGATGGATCTAAACTTTGTCTTTTTTGATAAAAGGAATCTACAACAAAAACTCCTGCAGTTCTACAAAGTTCTTTGAGTTCACTTAAAGAGCTTTCAATAGATCTTGTTTTTGTTGTATTAGGTAAGTATACTCCAATTAAAAAAGCTCTATTGATTTTTGTAGCTTCCTTTAGTTGGCTTCTATTTTTTTCAATTAGATTTTCAAGTGCATGAATTTCTTCGGAAAAATTGCTTTGAAATTGACCCGGTGATTTTCTTTCTAAAATTACCCAAGATTTTTCAGCATTTATATCTGGATTGATATGGGCTGAATAAAAATACTTTGGAATTCCATTAGAATCGGGAATGATTGCAGTTATATAGTCTAAACGTAAAAGAACTAAATCAGTTAAGTCTTCTTCGTTTAATGACTCTTCATTTAAGTGAGTATGGACTAAACGCAATCCTCTCAATCGATTTTGCAAAGAACGGGTTCTATCTAAAGGAGGAATTTCTATAGAACGATTGTCTCCTACAATGACGTGTGTAATATAACCAAATCTTTGAATCAGTAGACCAACTTGTCTATTTATATCTAGGGAAATTTCAGAGAGAGTCTTAGCAATATCCATGCTAATGAGGGTATCTTCTCGAATCCTTTTGTTGGATAGGTTTTCTAATTTCCGAATTTGATTGGGTTTTAAACCTGTTAAATTTCCAAAAACTTTATTTATACTCACAGAAAACCTAAAAAATGAATGAAAAATTTTTGATAACCAAGTAAGTTGTATTTATACGAAAAAACATGAAAAGGTAGAACTATGAGGTTTTTTTTAATAACGAAATTTATACTTCTTCTCCCCTTATTTTCTAATGAAGATTTAATTACAAAATCTGTATTTCATTCTAAAAATTCAAATAAAAATTCAGTCCTTGTAACCAAAAATCCTACTGAAGAAACAGATTATGAAGACGAATCAGAAGAAGAGGAATTGAGTGCAGGACACCTAGGAGAAGAAAAAGGTAGATCAAAGGGGACAAAAAGTTCCAGCCGACCCGGAATTCCTTCCAGTAATTCTGATTTGAAAAAAATCGAATCTGAAATTTCTCCTGAGAAAAGAAAAGAAATGACTATTGAAGGTCTAAAAAACTTAGAAATATTAGAGGAAAAAGCTACACCTTCTGCAGTTCGGCAGATATCTCGCTATCTTCTCTCACATCCCATTCCAGAGGTGAGGGCTCGTGCTGCTAAGAGTTTGGGAAAGTTGGGTCGTGGACTTAGGAGTTTACACAAAGCAATTGACACAGATGGCTATCAGGTTCGCCAAGAAGCTTATCAAGCAATTGAAAAAATAGGACATAGACAATCTTTGAAGTACTTTATCAATGGAACAAAGTCTACAGATGTTGATATTCGTATTGCTTCTTATAAAGGTTTGGGAAAGACAAGAAGTAGTATTGGAAGGGAAATTCTCATAAAACAAGGCTTGACTTCTCCTGATCACTCTATTGTAGCAGCAAGTTTAATTGGGCTTGGGTATTTTTCTAGAAAAGAAGATATAGAATTGTTTAAAAAATATTTAGATTCTGAAGTTACGGAAATAAAATCGGCAGCAATTTTGGCTTTAGGGATTTCAAAAGTATCTTCTACAACGAATTTCTTACTTCGTTATTATGAAACAAGTCCAAACATGGAACCTGACATTATCCATGCTTTATCACAGAAAAAAAATTTAGCTACAACTTTGGCTTTAATCAAAATTATGAACCTTTCCAAGAATGAGAACTACCAAGGAATGATACAAAAAGAACTCTATTTGAGGCGCGCTTTTGGAAACTATGCTATTGTGAAAACAAACACGGCTACTATTCGTAAATTTCATAAAGCAAGTGCAGAGAAGGTGGCAATTTTAAAAAAAGGGGATATTGCTAAAATTCGGAAAGCCACTGAAAAACTTTACAAGGCAAAAATGTATCAAGAAATCATGGAGGATAGGTATTATTTGATTCAGTTTATTCCTCCTTCAGAAAATTCTGTAAAAAATCAAATTTTGAAAGGGTGGGTTTTTGGTCCTAAAATTGAAATTCTCAATTTAGTTCCTCCTGCTAAACAAAAGCTATCTCCCCAAAAAAAGGTAACTACTCTTTCCGATGAATCAGAAAATTATGATGAAGATAGCGAAGAAGAAATAGATAATACTCCTCCTGCAAAAAAAGAAATTATTCCAAATAAGAAAGAAATTCCCCCTCAAGACTCAGAGTTTTATGATGAAGATGAGGATGAATGAAAGTTTTGAAGAATAAAAACTTGTTTTTTAAAATACTTTTTCAAAATGGAATCATGAAATGGATACAAATTTTATTATTTTTGATTACTTCTTTTCATTTATCTGCAAACCAAGAGCTCATACAACCTGCTAATTTCAAAGCAAGTGAAAAAGCAGTAGAGGCATTAAAAATTTTAGAGGGCTACAGAACTTACGTATATTATGATAACAACATGAATTTAATCTTTGGTTATGGGCATTTAGTTCAAGAAAATGAAGAAGAATTTTTACGAACTAATTTTGGATTTGAGGATATTTCAGAATCGGGAGAAAGAAAACTCTATCCTCCAACTCGGTTTTTAAGTGAGGACAAAAAACGAAAATATATAGATAGTCTTTTTCGAAAGGACATAGAAAATGTTGTCAATTTTATGAAAGAAAATATAGTCGTTCCTCTTAAACAACACCAAATAGATGCAATCATTATTTATTTATTTTGGCGTGGTCCCAATCCCCTCAATCCAGACGTATTAAATTTTTATAATCTTCTAAATGAGCAAAAAGAAAAAGAGTTACTAAAGTTTATTCTTTACAAACCAAAAAGTGATAAAAATTATTTACCCGGTTTACAAAGAAGAAATCGTCAAACGGTAGAACTTTACACTACAGGATATTATCTTTTTGATTAATCTTTTTTTCACCCAACGTCAACAATTTAATTGGGAATGAGAAGAAATTTACCAAGGAATAGGAAATCCCCACTTTTTGAGCTTTTCTTCTAGTTCTTCTCTTTCTCTATTTGGCTTGGGTTGTTGATTTTCATCGTAACTTAAAAGTCCTAATTCTTCTAAACGTAATTTTGCATGTTCTGGATTTTGAGAAACAATTAAGGCTAAAATTTCTTGTTCTATTCTACTTAAAGATTCACTATAAAAATTGTAATCTAAAAAAGCTTCCCAAGCGAGAGGACACCAACGTTGGACTATTTCTCTTCCAATGGTTTTTGCATACTGTTGAATTTCTAATTGAGCATGCGAATCCATTCTAAGTGCAAGAAAATGGAATAAATTATGCAAATCAATTTTCCAGTACGCTTCTGTATAAGTAGATAAAGGTAGGTCTTTTCTAGCTTGTTCTCTTGCTATGTTTTTTTCAATTCTGGATTGATATAAATTAAATGCTAAGGTTTGAAATTCTTCTTCTTCTTTGGAAAGTATAAATCCTTCTTTTGTAGGGAGAAAACCCTCACTTCCTTGTCTGTTCGTTTTTGATTGCATACGCCACTGACTTGGATTGGTTTTGTGCATGGAATCAATAGCAATAGAGTAACGTGTAGAATATTCATTGACATTTGCAGTTCTATGACGAATCCACTGTCGCCAAACGTCCATTGGAACGCGTACGTGAAGTTTAATTTCACACATCTCAAAAGGGGTAGTGTGTTTATGGCGTAATAAATAACGAATGAGTCCTCTATCTTCATTTACTTTTTTGGTTCCCTTTCCGTAAGAAACCCTAGCCGCTTGGACAATAGATTCATCTCCACCCATATAATCAATGACACGAACAAATCCATCATCCAAAACTTTAAATGGTTTACCTAAGATTTCATCTAAAGAAGGAACCGACACACGATTCATTTTTTCAAATTCTTGGTACATTTTACTAATCTTTTTACAACCAAGATTTTATAACTTAACTTCAAGTAAATTTGTTTTTATTCCTTTAAAAGCCCAAGCCCCGTTGCGTATTCTTTATTTTTATATTCAAACCATTGTAAGTTATTTTTATGAGCTGTTTTTGTTTTTCCTAGTTTTATCAGTTTTCCGTCTGAGTCAGTGATATTTGCAAGGTAGCTTACTAATTCTAGGTCATTTTTAGAGATCTCTTGGATATTTTGAAGAAAT
>CALDSP010000133.1 GCA_937924465.1 uncultured Leptospiraceae bacterium | reverse complement strand
GCTTCTGATTCTTCCCACAATGAAGAAAGCTTTGATTTAGCAGAAGTTATCTCCCATCACTTGGTAGATTCTCCAATTTTTCCTCTTGCTTTTGGAGGAAGAAAAGTTTTCGAGGGTGATCCAGATTTTAACCCCAATTATCCCTCTATTTTTGAAGATCATGCAACCGGAAAAAAGTACCATTTTCAAGATGCTTTTGAAATGCACATTACGAAGCGCGTGACTATGATGTGGATTGTAAGTTTCACTCTCATTCTTGTCTTTGTGCCTCTTGCAAGAAAAATTGCAAAAAATCCATACAAAGTACAATCACGTGGAGCCAGTGCAGTAGAAGCTTTTATACAATTTTTAAAAAATGATGTAATTGAAACCAGTATGCATGGACATGGTCACAGTTACTATGGATATTTATTTAGCTTGTTCTTTTTTGTTCTGTTCTGTAACTTATTTGGCTTAATTCCTTCCGTAGGAGAAATTATAGCTCTTTTTACGGGTGGCGGTCATCATTCTTTAGCCGGAGAAATTTGGAGTGGAATTACTGTAACGGGGGATGTTTCTGTTACTGCCGCTCTTGCAGGAATTACTCTTATTCTTATTTATGGAACAGGCTTCATTTACCAAGGAGCATTATTTCCTATTTATTCCGTTCCAAATGGTGTTCCTGTTGCTCTATATGTTTTAATGTTGCCACTAGAATTCATCATTTCTCCACTTGCTAAAAGCTTTGCTCTTACAGTGCGTCTTTTAGCAAATATGACAGCCGGCCACGTAGTCATCCTAGCTTTGCTCGGATTTATTTTTCAATTTAAAAGCTATTTTGTGGTTCCTATTTCCATTTTGGGTTCTGTGGCTATTTATATGTTAGAAATCTTTGTAGCATTCTTGCAGGCTTACATATTTACTTTGCTAACATCTCTTTTTGTTGGTTCTAGTATGCATAGGCACTAATTTTAAATTAGTAAATTTTTTAAGGAGTTTAATTTTATGGATTTTGGATTAGGTTACATTGGAATTGGGTTAGGTGCAGGTCTTGCAATTTTAGGAGCAGGGCTTGGAATTGGTAGAATTGGAGGGCAAGCCGTAGAAGGTATGAGTCGTCAACCTGAAGCAGCTGGAACCATTCAAACTGCTATGATCATTTCAGCAGCTTTGATTGAAGGTGCGGCTCTTTTTGCTCTTGTAATTGCTTTCTTAGCTGGTGGTGCTCTCAATAAAGAACTCCCTAATCAAGTAAAAGCTAAAACTACTATTTCTGCTCCAGCAGATAAACAATAATTTCAATTTAGAGAGGCAGACCTTGATACTTGCGGCAGGTTTAGATCTTTTAAGTGTAAATCCAGGCTTATTAGTATGGACGATAGTCACGTTTTTAATTGTGGTCTTTATTTTGAAAACTTTTGCATGGGGACCCATTCTTTCTGCTTTAGATGCTCGCTCCGAAAAAATTCATGGAGATATTGAAAGAGCTGAAAAATTAAAACAAGAAGCAGAAACTCTCTTGGCTAACTACAAGCAAAGAATAGCCGAAGCGCAGAATGAAGCGCAAGCTATCGTAAATGAAGCCAAAGCAGATGCTTCTAATCTTAAAAACAAAATGATACAAGAAGCCAATCTGGAGATCGAAAGGATCAAGGAACAGTCACTAAAAGAAATTGAACTTTCCCGACTCAAGGCTCTGCAAGATATTCAAAATAATATACTAGAACTTTCTGTTTCTGTTGCCTCGAAAATCCTTGAAAAGCAACTTAAACCTGAAGATCACGCAAACTTTGTAAATTCAGAGTTAGAAAAAATTAAGAAAATTAAACTGTAACTATGAAACTTTCAAATATAGCAAATTCTTATGCTAAGGCAATTTTAGAAATTGGGATAGAGACAAATCAAGTTGATCTTTTTTCAGAAGAACTAGAACAAATCATTTCCATTTTACAAAAAGAAAAAGATACTTGGGAATTTTTTGTTTCCCCAAGAGTTTCTAAAAAATCCAAGTTGGACGTTATAAGCAAGATCTTTGATAAAAAAATTAATTCTAGTCTTCTGAATGCGTTGAGCGTCATTATTACTCATGAAAGAATGTATTTCCTCCCAGAAATTCTCAAAGCCTACAATTTATTAGATGATGAGCGAAAAGGAGTACTTCGTGCCGAAGTTTTTTCTGCTGTAAAACTCAAAGATACACAAACTAAAGAAATTCAATCTTGGATTCTTTCAACTTTTAAAGGAAAAGAATGCGTTTTAAAAGAACATATCAAACCAGACTTGATTGGTGGATTTATAATCAAGTATGGAGATGTGGTTATAGATCGCTCTATTAAACGAAAATTAGAATCTCTTACGCAATATATTTTAAGTGACTTACAAACATTATTAGGTAAAGAAAAGGTAAAGGCATACTATGAAAATTAAAACTGATGAGATTGCATCTATAATTAAAAAAGAAATTCAAAACTTTAAACAAGATCTAAATGTTGATGAAACAGGTACTGTAGTAGAGGTTGGAGATGGAATTGCAAGAGTTTATGGACTTCGTAATGTAATGGCTGGAGAGCTCGTAGAATTTGAAAACGGAGTTCGTGGACAAGCCTTTAATTTAGAAGAAAACTCTGTTGGGATTGTTATCTTAGGAGAATACAAACATATTGAAGAAGGTTTTACTGTAAAAAGACTTGGAAAAATTTTTGAAGTGCCAGTAGGACCCGAAATGCTAGGTAGAGTTGTAAACCCTCTTGGAGTTCCAGTAGATGGAAAGGGTCCTATTGTAACAAGCAAGTTTCGTCCCGTAGAGATCATTGCTCCGGGTATTTCTAAACGTTATCCTGTAAGTGAACCTTTGCAAACTGGAATCAAAGCAATTGACTCTATGATTCCCATAGGAAGAGGACAAAGAGAGTTAATCATTGGAGATAGAGGGACGGGAAAAACCACTATTGCTATTGACACAATCATTAATCAAAAAGGTACAGGTGTGATTTGCGTTTATGTAGCCATTGGACAAAAAGCTTCTACTGTAGCCTCAGTTGTAAAAAAACTTACCGATTTAGGAGCAATGGATTATACAATTGTAGTCACAGCAAACGCATCTGATCCGGCTCCTCTTCAATATGTGGCACCTTATGCAGGTTGCGCAATGGCAGAGTACTTTATGTATGATGAACACAAGCACACTTTAGTTGTTTATGATGATTTAAGTAAACAAGCAGTTGCTTATCGTCAAATGAGTTTGCTTCTGCGCAGACCACCTGGTCGTGAAGCTTATCCTGGAGACGTGTTCTATTTACACTCTCGTTTATTAGAACGGGCTTGTAAATTAGATGCTAAATATGGAGGAGGTTCATTGACTGCTCTTCCCATTATTGAAACCCAAGAAGGAGAGGTTTCTGCTTACATTCCAACCAATGTAATTTCTATTACGGATGGACAAATTTATTTACAAGCCAATCTTTTTGCTTCAGGAGTTCGCCCTGCTGTAGATGTGGGAATTTCTGTTTCTAGAGTCGGAGGAGCTGCACAAATCAAAGCTATGAAAAGTGTGGCAGGTTCCTTAAAACTCAATCTTGCTCAGTTTAGAGAACTGGAAGCCTTTGCCCAACTTGGAACAGAATTAGATCCTGCTACTCAAGCACAATTAGATAGAGGGTATAGGATTGTAGAAGTTCTCAAGCAACCCCAAAACAAGCCTGTTCCAGTAGAGGAACAAGTAGTAGCTATTTTTGCAGTAACGAAAGGTCTCATGGATAAAATTCCAGTTTCTCGAATCAGAGAATTTGAAGCCTTTTTAATTGATTATGTAAAAGGACATCATCCAGAAGTTTTAACTTCTATTCGAGAAGAAAAAGTTATTAAGGATGAAAATTTACTTACTGAAAGAATCAAAGAAGCCTTAGATGCTTTTTCTAAAAAATAAAGGGGAATGATGTGGCCACACCTCGTGAAATAAAAAAACGTATCAATTCTGTAAAAAACACTCGAAAGATCACACGGACTATGGAAATGGTTGCCACCTCCAAGTCTAAGAAAATGACCAACAAGGTAAATGCCTCCAAACCTTATGCTCAAAAAATTGAGGAGCTTGTTAGTTCTCTATCTGGTCTTTCATCCAAAATCCATAGTTCCTTACTTCGAAAACCTGAAAAAATTGAAAAGGTAGCAATTTTAGTAATCACTGCTAATCGTGGCTTGTGCGGTGGTTACAATAGCAATGTAATCAAACTAGCTCGTTCTAGAATTGCAGAATTAAAAAGAGAAGGAATTGCTTATGAACTTCATGTTGTAGGAAAAAAAGGAATTTCTTTTTTTAAATTTATAAAAGAACCTGTCGTCACTTCTTATACAAATATTGATGACAAATCGGGCTATGCAGAAGCAGAGTACTTTGCAAACTACTTTAAAGATAAGTTTTCTAAAGAAAAAGTGGATTCAGTAGAAATTATCTCTACTGTTTATCATTCCTCCGCACAACAAACCCCTGAAATTACAAAGGTCTTACCAATTCAACCTAAGGAAGAAGAGACCCAAAAGGGAGATGTGACTATTTACGAACCTAGTCCAGAGAGAATCTTAGAATCTCTTCTCCCTATGGTTGTAAACATGGCTTTTTACAAAGCTATATTAGAAGCTGTAACTTCGGAACAAATTGCAAGAAGAATTGCTATGAAAGCAGCAACCGATGCTGCTGGAGAAATGGTAAAAATTCTGACTCGTGGTTATAACCGCGCAAGACAAGCCAAAATTACCCAAGAAATTTCTGAAATTGTAGCAGGTGCAGATTCATTGAAATAGGAGTAAAAATGAACAAAGGAAAAATTAAACAAATCATTGGTTCCGTAATTGACGTTACATTTGAAGATGGAGAACTTCCAGAAATATATTATGCATTGGAGCTTGACGTAGTCAAGGATGGTAAAAAGTCAGTTTTAGTGGCTGAAGTACAGCAGCATTTAGGAGACAATACAGTTCGAGCAGTGGCTCTCTCTTCTACTGATGGACTCATTCGAGGACAAGAAGTTCGCAATACAGGTGGTCCCATTCAAGTTCCAGTCGGTAAACCCACGCTAGGAAGAATTTTCAATGTGCTAGGCGAACCAGTTGATGAAATGGGACCCGTAGAAGGAGTAACTGAAAAACGCTCTATCCACGTAGAACCACCTAAGTATGAAGATTTAGAGCCTAGAACTCAAATCTTTGAAACAGGAATCAAAGTGATCGATTTGTTAGCACCTTATATAAAAGGTGGAAAGACCGGACTCTTTGGGGGTGCAGGGGTTGGTAAGACGGTTGTAATTATGGAACTTATCAACAACATTGCAAAGCAGCATGGAGGATACTCTGTATTCGCTGGAGTAGGAGAGAGAACTCGGGAAGGGAATGACTTATGGAGAGAAATGAAAGAATCCGGAGTAATTGATAAAACTGTGCTTGTTTATGGACAAATGAATGAACCTCCCGGTGCTCGCTTGCGCGTAGGTTTAACTGCTCTCACTATGGCAGAGTACTTTCGTGATTCTACAGGAAGTGATATCCTTTTGTTTATAGATAACATTTTCCGCTTTTCTCAAGCAGGTTCAGAAGTGTCTGCCTTGCTTGGTCGTATGCCGTCTGCAGTAGGATACCAACCTACCCTATCCACAGAAATGGGAGCTTTGCAAGAAAGAATTACCTCTACTCAAAAAGGTTCTATTACTTCTGTTCAGGCAATTTATGTACCAGCAGATGATTTGACAGATCCTGCCCCTGCCACAGCATTTACTCATTTGGATGCAACAACTGTGCTCTCTCGTCCTATTGCGGAAAAAGGAATTTATCCTGCAGTAGATCCACTCGATTCTACCTCTCGTGCTCTTGCACCCGATATAGTTGGACAAGAACACTATTCAGTTGCGCGTGAAGTGCAAAGAATTCTACAACGTTATAAAGACCTTCAAGATATCATTGCTATTTTAGGAATGGAAGAACTCTCTGAAGATGATAAAATCTTAGTTGGTCGCGCTCGACGTTTAGAAAGATTTTTATCTCAACCTTTCCACGTAGCAGAAGCCTTCACTGGAATGCATGGCAAATATGTCAAGTTAGAAGATACAGTGCGTTCCTTTAAAGAAGTGGTGGAAGGAAAATATGATCATCTTCCTGAACAGGCTTTTTATATGGTAGGTTCCATTGAAGAAGCAATCGAGAAGGCTAAAAAATTGGGTGCATAAATGGGAAAAAAATTTGAAGTCACTGTAATCTCTCCTGAGAAAACTCTCTACTCTGGAGAGGCAACTTATGTAAGACTACCCGGAACAGATGGTCTCTTTGGAATTATGGCAAACCATGCTTCGCTTGTAGCAGAGTTAGAAATAGGAATCCTTCACATTAAAAATGAAGCTTTAGAGTTTAATATGGTGATCGATGGAGGATTCGCACAAGTCAAAAACAATAAGCTAAATGTTTTAGCAAATGGTGGAGCACTTAAAGAAGAAATTCAAATTTCCCAACTAGAAAAACAAAAGCAAAACATTCAAGCCACAAAAGAAAAAGAATTAGAACTAAAAAAAATTAAATTTCGAGAGAAATTACTGTCTGAATAAAAACTTTTGCGTCAAGCTCACTTCTTGGCGCATTTTAATTTTCATAAAAGATTCAAACTTCTTTCTTTACTTAATGTGTTTATGAAGTAAAATCGTATTTTGCAACTTGACTTATCAAAAAATTTTTATAAACTCAAACTATGAGATTTTTCAACACAGCAGGACCCAACAAACTCGATCTCCACTATACAATTCCCCCACTTACCAGATGGAATTTGGAAGAAATTTTACAACTCATACAAGATCAAAAATACTTTGTTTTACATGCTCCAAGACAAACGGGAAAAACTACATGTCTACTTGCTCTTATGGATTATTTAAATACGTCAGGTGAGTACCAAGCAATTTATGTAAATGTAGAAGTAGCCCAAACAGCAAGAGACAATGTAGAAAGAGGAATGAGAGCTATTTTGAGTAGAACCTCGGAATGTGAAAGAATATATTGGCAGACTCAAAACTTAGAACAAAAGCGAGAAGAAATTTTATCACGTGGAATAGAAGATAGTCTTACAATGGCTTTAGCCACTCTTTCGCAAACATCTAAAAAACCGGTAATTGTTTTCATAGATGAAATTGATTCTTTAGTAGGAGATACTTTGATTTCTGTTTTACGACAAATTCGAGCTGGATATACAAACCGTCCCAAGCATTTTCCACAATCCATTGTTTTATGTGGAGTTAGAGACGTTCGAGATTATAGAATTCATAGTTCAAGTAAAGAAATTATTACTGGAGGTTCTGCTTTTAACATTAAAGCAGAATCTCTACGACTTGGCAACTTTAAAGAAGAGGAAATTTTTACTTTATACAACCAACATACGCAAGAGACAGGTCAGTTGTTTGCGCAAGAAGTATTTCCTTTAGTTTGGGAATACACTTATGGACAACCTTGGCTTGTAAATGCACTAGGCTATGAAGTTTGTTTTAAAATTTCAGAAGGTAAAGATAGAAAAAAAGTTATTGATACAGAACTCATTCGCCAAGCTAAAGAAAATTTGATTTTACGAAGGGATACACATTTAGATCAACTCACAGATAAACTAAAAGAAGAGAGAGTCAAAAAAGTAATTTTACCCCTCTTACAAGGAGAAGAAGAAA
>CALDSP010000132.1 GCA_937924465.1 uncultured Leptospiraceae bacterium | reverse complement strand
CATCCAATGGACGCATCTCCAATCACCGCAATACATTCGTACGTTTCTCCATTCATATCTCTAGAAACAGCTTCTCCTAAAAGTTGAGAAATTGAAGTACCCGCATGACCTGTATTATATAAATCATAAATAGATTCTTCTCGTTTTGGAAATCCGGAAATGCCTCCAAACTTTCGAACTGTTTTTAAGGCTTCTCTTCTTCCTGTTAAAATTTTATGGGGATAAGTTTGGTGCCCAACGTCCCAAATGAGTCTATCCGTTGGAGTTTGAAAGGCATAATGCAAAGCCACAGTAAGTTCTACCACACCCAAATTACTTGCAAAATGACCTCCTACTTCCGAAAGAGTATCTATAATATACTCTCGAACTTCCTTACATACAGTAGGAAGGATTTCTAGAGGTAATTTTCTTAAATCGGAGGGATCATTTATATTTAATAAATATTTATAATCTTTCATTCCTAATCAAAAAAGTATAAGTTTTAAGTAGCTAGACTCAAAGGACGAATGAGCTTTATCATGTCTTCATCATTGACAAGTCCAAGTAATTCATAAATTCTCACGGGATGAGTTTTTCCTTTTACTTGCACTAAATCTAACTCTCGTGCATAAACTTTGTCTTTGACTCTTTCATAAGTGTACTCACTCATAATAATTTTTGTTCCATACATTTTGTTTGAGCCTTCTAATCTTGAACCTAAATTGACTGTATCTCCCATACAAGTATAATCCATTCTATGAGAACTTCCCATATTTCCCACAACAGCGGGACCAGTATTGAGACCAATTCCAATGTCAATAGAGGGAAGATTTCTTTGTTTCCAATTTTCTTGGAGCTCTTTTAGCTTCAAGACTTGTTTTACAGAAGCTACACAAGCATAATAAGCATGTTCTTCCAAAGGAACGGGAGCACCCCAAAAAGCCATGATAGCATCTCCCATGTATTTATCTATCGTGCCTTTTAATTCAATAATTATATCTGTCATTACACTTAAGTACTCATTTAGAAGTTGTACTAACTCTTCGGGAGTAAGAGCTTCTGAGAGAGTTGTAAACCCACGCACATCGGAAAAGAAAACTGTAATTTCACGTCTTGCTCCACCTAAAGCAATTTTATTGGGGTCTTTGAGAAGTTCATTTACAACATCTTGGGAAACAAATTTAGAAAAAGTATTGCGAATGTATTTTACATTTTCTTCTTCTGTTAAAATTTTATATCCCGTAATGGCAACAAAAACTAAAGCTAAATTGATAAGTAAGGAAGGAAGAGGAACTATCCAATCTTGCAAAAAAAGATAGGATGCTATTCCAAAATATCCAAGTACACTTACAAGTAAAGCAATAAATCCAACATACACTTGATAGCGAGACTGAAAATGGGCAATTGCAAGCCCCGAAACTAAAAAGAGCATTAAATTTACAAATGGAGTTGTGTGATGCAAAAAGTTTTGATTTAAAACAGTATTGAGAGCATGCGCATGGTGTTCAATTCCAGACATATTTCCATAGGGTGAAAGATGCGTATCTTCTGCAGTTCCAGATCCTGTTGCATAATACATGGCTAAAAGGAAAATATTTTTTTGATAATTTTCTAGTACTTCGGAAGTCCACTCTTCTGCTACTTCTACAAGTTCCTCATCTTGAAAACAGTAAAGTCCTCCTTCAAAATTGATTTCCATTTCTCCGTATTCATTGATTGGAATTACGATTTCTCTCTCCATGTTTGGTTTTGCCATTAAATCACGTTGAATTTGGTTTCCAGTCGTTAGATCTATTTCTGTTATCATTTTTTTAGGTATATTTTTTATTTTCACGTAACGTCCCATGACAACTTCTGTATCTTCTACAACGTCTACTTCATAATATTTACATAAAGCAACTAAGTCAATGTTTGGATAATACTCTGTTTCTTCATTTGGTCCATGCTTTTCTAGTTTAGTAACAAGAGGCATTTTTCGATTTGGTCTACCATATTCTTTACGAATATTAGCAAAGCCTAAACCACCAACTGCTCTTGCAATGCTTGGAACAGGTGGAATTGCAAGGAGTAACCATGCAGCTCCCTCTGTATCTACAACATTTTTCAATTTGTACTTACGTAATATATTTTGTCGTTCAGAAAGATCGGGAATAGTCTCTTTAGAACCATAACTTGTTTCAATAGGATAGTCTACAATCACATTTGGTTTTCCTTTCGCAGCGTTCTCAACTAGCTCCATTTGTCCGGGTTTGGGATCTAAAAAGAAAACGTCTATAAATAAAATATTGCTTGAGTTTTGAAATAAATCAATTATTTGTGCATAGTATTTCCAATGAAGGGGCCATTGTCCTTGGACTTTATCGATGGTTTCTGTTTTGATTCCTATAATTTTAATATCTCTTCGAGCTTTTTTTGGAGGAGAAAACTGTTCAATAATTCCATCTTTATTAGCTTGAGTGGATTTTCCACTCTGTCCTTTGAAAGTACGAAACAAAAAATGAATAGAAGATTCATCGGGAGCTTGAATTATAGAAAAAAAATGAAAGCTAAAAAAAGAAATTACTAAAGCAATCCAAAATCCACCTATAAGTTGCTTATTTTTAGAAATTTTTTCCAAAGCTTTATAACTAAAATAGCAAGAGGCAGCAACAAGAAAAAATCCAACCAGATAAAGAAGAAA
>CALDSP010000131.1 GCA_937924465.1 uncultured Leptospiraceae bacterium | reverse complement strand
AAATTCTCTTTCTTGAATAAGTTTTTGTTTTTCTGTTTTAAAACCGTACTCGCGTAACGTATCATAATTTTCTAATATAAAATTGATTTGATCTTTTCTTTCTTCAGAGGATTCACTTCTAAAAGTATTGGCATAAGTTTCGGGATCTATTCCAAGTGCAATGCAATGTCCTAGTCGATGAGCTCCATATATAGTAGATTCTAAAATCCAACGTACGGCAGAGTCGGGAGTTTTATCTAAAAAACTTTCTCCGACATGATATAAAACACTTAAAGCAAAATTAGGTTCGTTTTGATTATCTTGGTTTACTTTTTCAAAAAATAATTTTTTTAACTTTGGAGGATTTCCTTCTTCTATAGCGCAAAAATCAATTCCTACTAAGTATTCTTTAACTAATTCATTTTCTTTCATGAGTTGTTTTAACCACTTGTAACTTTCTTCGAAATTTCCATCTCTATGAAGTGAAACAATAAGTCGGGCTTCGTGAAAAGGATTGAGTTTTTCTACTTTTTGAAAGCCTTTACAGACAGCTATTGTTTTATTGATATAGTCTTCTTTTTTTGCGTTAGGCGAGTACATGATTCTATATTCTATGTAATTTATTCCTTGTTTAAAGTGTTCTTGTGCAATAAGAAAACTATACTCTTCAATTTCAGAAATATCAAACTGGGAAAGTGCAATAATCAAATTAAATTTACATTGAAATTCAAGAAAAGGAGCTTTTTGAGTGAAATAATATAGTTTTGCTAATTTCTCTGGAGTATCATACTTTTCAAAAAAACGCTCTGTTTCAAACTTTGTTTTGTAGAGTTCTTCATAAAGTTTTGTGAATCTTTCCCATTTAGGATTGGGATTCTTTTTTCCCATTTTCCATAGCATTTCGGCATTTAAAGAGCCATAAAGATGACAGTGTAAATCAATCATGATTAAAAAATTTATAAAATTTTACTAGTTTGATTCAAGAAAAGTTTTTTTTATGTGCTTTAAAATATTTATAATATTCTGTAAGTTTTTTAGGTAGAATTGAGCTATGCTTCCTGCATAGAGAAAATATTTTATAAAAAAATGATTTTTTTAGAGTTTTGTTTTATTTTGTCCTGTTAGCATTTATTATAAAATAAAAGGAGATATTTATGAAAAATTTGAATGACTTTACAAACCTCTATAGTTTATCTAAAACACTCCGATTTGAGCTGAAGCCCATCGGAGAAACTGCTGCGAATATCCAAAAAAAGGGCCTATTGCAAGAGGATGAAGAACGTGCAAAAGACTATCAGGTTGTCAAGAAGATCATTGATCGCTACCATAAATCATTTATTGAAGAGGCTTTTGAGTCCGCTTTGGATAATAAGCAATTTCAGAAGTTATGGAAAAAACAAGTCCAAAATTTTTGCGAACTTTATTATAAAACCAGTAAAGAAGAGCAAGATAAAACCGAATTAGATACTATTTCCAAATCTATGAGAAAACTCATAGTCTCTGTTTTTAAAGGAGATTATGATGAAAAAATTAAAACTAAGTTTAAAAATCTTTTTGGGAAAGAATTAATCAAAGAAGAAATTGAAAAATTTTGTGAGAATGAAGATGAAAAAAAACAAGTTTCCAATTTCAAAGATTTTACTACTTACTTTAAAGGATTTCATGAAAACCGAAAGAATATGTATTCTGACGAAGAAAAATCAACAGCTATTTCTTATCGAATTGTAAACGAAAATCTCCCCAAATTTTTGGATAATTTAAAAACAATAAACTCCATCAAAAAAAATTATAAAGACTTTTCTTGGGACAAACTACAAAAAGAAATAAAAAAAATTGATAAAAAAATCAATATAGATGATTATTTTTCTATTGAGGGATTCATCTTTTGCTTAAATCAAAGGGGAATAGATACTTACAATTTAATTTTGGGTGGAAAATCTTTAGAGGATGGAACAAAAATCCAAGGTCTCAATGAATTTATCAATTTGTATAGACAACAAAAAAATATAGAGAGAAAACAACTCCCCAATTTGAAAGCTTTGTTCAAACAAATCCTAAGTGATAGAGAAAAAAAATCCTTTGTTCCAGAGGCATTTCGCTCAGACCAGCATCTTCTAAAATCTATATTAGAATTTTCTAATGAAGCAATTTTTAAATGGGAGAATGATCAGAAAAAGAAAAATATTGTTGAAGAGATTAAAAAATTTTTATCGAACACAAAAAACAATGAATTAGACAAAATTTATGTAGCAAATGATTTAAGCCTAACAAACATTTCTTCTTATTTGTTTGAGGATTGGAGTTTTATCAAACGAAGCCTTTCTCATTATTATGATGAAACGATTGGGGACAAGACAAAAAAAGAAAAATCTCCTACTAAATATGAAGAACAGAAAGAAAAATGGTTAAAACAAAAGTATTTTTCTGTAGAGCTTTTAAATAAGGCAATTGCTCTTTATGCTAAATTCTTAGGTGAGAAAAAATATAATGTAAGTATTGATTCTTATTTTTCTGAATTTAGTTGGAAGGATGAGACAAGAAACAAATTTAATCTATTAGAAAAAGTAAAATCCACTTATCAAGAATTGAAGCCTCTTTTAAATAATGAGTATCCTACAAACAAAAATTTGAAAGCAGAGAAAGATGATGTTGAAAAAATAAAAAATTTCTTAGATTCCATAAAAGCAGTTCAACTTTTTATTAAACCACTACTTCCTAAAAATATCCAAGATGAAAAGGACAATGATTTCTACAATGAATTGGAAGAATATTGGGAAGTAATCAATCAAATTACACCTCTTTATAATAAAGTCAGAAATTACTTAACTGGGAAAGTATATTCTGAAGAAAAATTTAAACTGAATTTTGAGAATGCAACTCTCCTAGATGGTTGGGATGAAAACAAAGAACGTGATAATCTATGTGTCATTTTAAGAGATAAAGAAACATTTTATCTGGGAATCATGAACAAAGAGCACAATAA
>CALDSP010000130.1 GCA_937924465.1 uncultured Leptospiraceae bacterium | reverse complement strand
ACATTGGGAAAATCTGGACCTGAAAAAGGATAAAGTGCTACTTTGGATTTGGGATAAGGCACTTGGAATTCTTTCCATGATTGAAGTGGAATTAAAATTTGGTTGGAATAATTTTTCCAATAGGATTTGAGTTTAGTTTGAAAAAAAGAATAAGTACTAGAGTTTATAAAGTGAGAGTACTTAGAGTTTGTTTGTGAAGTAATTTTTCCACTCAAAAGGAAACTAAGTTCAGTTAGATCTTCCGAAATAGGAATCAAAGATTGTGATTCTGTTTTAGGAGTAGATGTAAAACTAACTTGGAGATTTTTTTTAGGACTGCATAAGAGTAAAGTAAAGCAATTTATAAAAATGAATAAGTAAAAAGCAAAACCATCAATCATGAGAATTGCTTTCCAAAATGAAAAACAACAATTCTTTGTCAATTTGATTTACTGTCCAACGTGTGATCTCTCTTGGATTTCTTTTTTGCTTAGTTTGAAAGAAGAAATAAACTTTTGAATTGTTTCAATATGTTCTTCAAGAGGTTGTTTTTCTCCCGTGCCAATGTCATAAAGATATTCATCAAATAAATGAAAATCAAAAATTTTTAATTCAAACTCTGGAAGTACAATAATAATATTTTCTGAATGCAAATCTAAAATCAGTTTTTCGGATTGTAATAAATAACGTGTAGTTTCTATTACCCTGTGAAAATTAAATGCAATTCGTTTCAGTTTAGCTTTTGGAATTTCTCCAAATTTTTGGTAATCAAAGTTTAGTTTCCAAGTTGGAGATATAAAATCTTTGAATAAATTTTTTTTTTCTCTTTCTTGCAAAGAAACAAATTCTTTTAAATGTTTTCCCGGAATTAAAACTTGGTTATCGCAAGGGGTAAGAGTGACAATAGGAAAATTAAAAAATCCTTTTCGAAAACGAAGTCCCATAAAATGCCTTGTTGGAAGAACTAAATCAGGAATTAAAGTTTTTACTTTCCAATAGTGTAACCTTTCAAGAGCAAGACGTCTAAAATGAAACTCTATTTTATCTTTGTTTGATTCATATCTTAATTCTTTTTGTAAAAAATTTTTTAACTCAAATTCTTCTGGTTTTAAATAAGATTCTAACTCTTTAGAAACTTTTTTATATAAAGAGCCAAAAAGAGGATCGGACAATAATTTAGATTTACCAATTTTTAAAACTTGATTCCATGGTAAACGATACACAAATTTATAAGAGCCTCTTCCTAAAAAATCGTTTGGAGTAACAGGCATAAATTCATCTAAAAATTCAGACTTATATTTATACGTTATGCGCATAACGTAGGTAATAGGAAAAATTTTTTCATATAAAGAACGAATAAAGCCGGATTTTCTAAGTTCCATATCTACTGGAAGATATTCAAGGGGAATGGGAGGAAGAGAAATATTTGGATCTTTGAAAAATTCTTTTTCTAAGCCTTTTTCTAAAAGTTCAATAAAACTAGGGCCTTTCTCAAAGTTTCTAGTTTTAAAGAAAGTTTTTACCTTTTCTTTCCAATTTTTAAACTTTTCAAAATAGCTCATAGTTTTGTTTTAATTTTCATCACTTGTTGGTGCTAGGATAGGAGGAGGGTTTTCTTCTTCTTGAACTTCATAAGTATTTTCTTGTAAGTTTTCTAATTTTTCACTGCTATTTTGATTTTTTAAGTATGGGTCATTTTGGTTAGAGTGAATTGTTTTTTGATTTGATTTATTGGAGTCTGAATTCAACAAAGCAACTTTTTCAATGGGAGGAAGTTTGTTTGTCATGAGAAGTTTTAAATATTCATTGATCCCCGGATCATTATTAGAAAGAAGTTGCCAAAAAGAAAACCCAGCTAAATCATAGCGTCTAAGCAAATTCATTTTTTCTTCAAAAGCTCTTCTATTCATAAAAAAAGCTACCCTATCACAACCATTGCTTGTATACCATAAACTAGGATCCTCATAAACCTTGTTTTCATGAATATAGGAAAACTTTGTAAGATTTTTCCACGTTTTAGAGTTTGGGTTTGTTGCTAAAATATGAGATATGTCGGTTGGTTGATAAAATTTATGTTTAGATTCCTTAATTTTCAATGCAGTATCGTAATACACTGCCTTAGCTTTAGCTTTACAATTTAAAGCCCAATCATAACCATAAGTAGGAATTGCCATATACAGTTTTTGTGGAGGTACTCGCTCTGTTGCATACTCAATAATATTTTTTAGCCATACGTTAGGTGCTTGGGGTCCTGGTCCGGGATTGTGATACTTTCTTGGATGAAGTTCATATGCCATGATTTTAATTTTATCTGCATACTTTGCTAAAAATTTGTAGTCATGCGTCATTGGCCCGCGCCAGTTTTCTGCAAAGTCTTGGATGACTGGTTTTTTCAGTCCTTTACATTGTACTAACTTAGGTTTATCTAGGGGAGTTTTCGGATGCACTGCAATAGAAAGTAGTTTTCCTCGCTTTTTTAATTCTTTACTAAGTAAAACAATAAATTCTTCGAATTTTTCTTTTTTATTACAAGTCATTCCTTCATAGTCAATGTCTATTCCATCATAACCATAAGTTTCAATTTCATCTAGTATTGCTTGAATGTGTTTTTCGCGAATATCATTTCTGCCGTTCATTCCAATATTTTCATTGATTTTTTCTTTTGGATTTTCCCAACGAAAAATGGTAGGAATGATTTTTACTTTAGGATTGAGGGATCTCATTTCTTCGACTCGTTCTTTTCGTTTTTCTTTGGACCAACTACAAATGAGATTTCCATCGTTATTGAGTCCTCCTTTCATATTGTAAATAAAAGGATGAACTTCATGGTAGTATTCAATATTTTTTTTCATGGCAGAATAATCTGAAAACCAAGTAGAGGCTTGAAAGGAAAATTCTTCTTCCATGACTTCTTTTTTTGAAGTCTCCTGTTCTAAAACTTCTATTTTAGGTTTTTCCTCTTGTGTTTGCAATTGAGGAGGGGTTGTATAAGATGGTTCTTGTTTAGATTTTTGAAAAAATTCTTTGAAAACAATTGAAATACTCTGAAAACTCCAGTTTCCTTGAATAAACTGTGTTCCAGCCCAAAAGCACAATCCTGCTATTGAGATCCAAAATAAGGTATACAAGAGTAATTTTATATAGGTTCTTTTCTGAATTTGACTCAAGCTCAACTCCTATATGAATAATTGCCAAGAACAAGTAGAATTGTAAGTTTTACTAATCCTAAGATTTGAAAGAACAATAATTTTAATTTCCCCCTCCAAATTGTTGAATGTCTGCTTGGGGAGATTGTATGGTACCACGAATAGGTATGCAAGTTTCATTGCCTTTAGAAACAGCAGCTAAAATGTTTGCTAAGTCTTCTCGCTCTAGAGCAAATTCTGGTGTGAGAGTAGGGCAAATTTGTAAATCTAAACTAGAGTTCATAAAACTTTGTGAAACCTCAATTTTACCTTTAATTTGAACTTTAGCAATTGATAAATTTAAAATTGCTTTTTCAATTTGTAAAGAAGATCCTGTTTTTTTAAATGCTAAATTTATACTTTTAATTTGTGTACCAGATAAATCTCCCACTATAGGAAAATTAGGGAGTTTTATAAGTTGTCCCCCTCCTGTTTGCAATTCTAGACTTCCATTTGTAGCAAGTCCTTTTTCATAGTTTTGGACGTTAGACGTCAGATCTATCCTTTTGAGTTTGATTTGAAAAGAACTTGTATTTAAATCAAAAGAAGTAGCACTCATTTTTCCAAAAACTTGTTTATTTAAAAGTTTAATAAGAGAAATGTTTATCTCAATTTCTTCACTTTTAATTTCTATATCATTTGATGTTAGTAAGTAAAACTTATCAATTTGAGAGCTTGAAAAAAGAGACAAATTTAGTTTTTTAAAATCTAAAACAAGTTGTTGTTCACTTGCAAATTTAATTGCATAAGATTTTATAATTTCTTCAAGAGGAAATAAAATTATAAGGAAAAATAGAAATCCTAAAAATCCAATGAGTAAAAGTAAAAGTTTTTGTTTTAATGAAAGTTGGTGCTCATGTTCTTCTAATTCTAAAGTTTCTTCTTTTTCAGAATCTTCTTCTTGGGTGTTTTGAATATCCTTTTCTTCTGTACTTTCTAGCTCTGACATTTATACCTCGTTGATTCAAACTTATTTTTTTGGATTTGCAAGCCTACTATAGGATGATACTCTGAGATTTACATCGTACAATTCTTTTCCTGCAATAGGTACCTTACGAAAATTCAGATAAGTCACTTTTCCACTTACTTGTTTATTAAATTCAATGTCATAAATCATTTTGAAGACGTCTTGAAGGGTTACACTTTTAAAATTAAACTCAATAGTTGTGCGATTGTAATTTTTTTCTACAACGTTTACATAGTCTCTTTGGTTATAAATTTTTTCTTTCAAGCCATACCGAACCATAATTTGATCAAGTTTTCCAAATATATCACTAATTTTTTCTTCGTCTCCCGCTTTAATAGAACGATAAAAGTTATAATCTTGAATCGCTTTATCCATTTCGGGAAAGCTACTTTGTAACTCTTCCACTTCATTAGAAAGTTCTTCTCGAAATTGTTTAATTCGTAAAAAGACTAATATAAAAAGTAAAAAAATAAGTATTAGTACAAATCCAATTACAAAGACTCGTTCTCTTTCATCTAGTTTATTCAACATTTTCGTTTCCTTTTTCTTTGCTTGCTTTATCTTGTACTGCTAAATCAATTCTTAGTTTGAATGCTACGCGTAAGTTATTTGCTCCTTGTATTAGTCTTTTGTTTTGAATTTCCATATTTTTAATTAGTTTAGATTTTTCAAAAGCAGATTGGATTTGTCCTAGTTCTTGGAAATCGTCTACTCTTCCATCTATATAAATGGAATTGCTGTCGGCATCGTAGGTAAACTGTTCTAGTAAAAAATTGAATTCTTCTTTAGGAGGGAACAAAACTGTCATTTCGTAAATTACGTCCAAAATGCTTTCTTTACTTAAAAAAAGTCGAACAATCTCTGACTTTTTCTTTTCTTTGTTTACCTCTGAACGGGCAATGCTTAAAGGATCATCCTCTTCTTCCGAAAGTTCTCTTCCAAATCCTTGTTTAAACTTAGCACGTAACGCTTCTTTAAATTGAGAAATTTTTTTTCTATCTTGATAAATTCCCAATCCAAAACCAATTCCTAAAATTATAGCACCCAAAGAAAATAAAGTAATATGAGGATAATAATTAGAAATCTTAAATGCTGTTTTGTTCAGTTTTGCTGTTAACTCGGGAGTTAAAAAATCAATTCTATTTTGTTTAGGAAATCTATAATGATATCCTGCACCTAACGCATTTACGAATATATTATCTTGGATTTCTAAAAAATCATAACGCTTGAGAGGAATTCCAATAATTTCTTGTAAAAACTGTTCCACTCCTTGAAATAGAGAACCTCCACCAGAAAGGTAAATTATGCTTGGTCTTGCGTTTCCATGAATTGTATGAATGCTTTTGGTTACTTCTCCTGCAATAACGATTAAACTTTCTTTAATGTAATTTATGATGGTTTTGACTTGTTCAGTTTTCAGCATATGCCTTTTAGAGAAAGATTCAATTTCTTCTTCTGTTGGATTGAAAACAGAAAAGTCTATAGAGTGTTTGATTTCTTCTGCTTCTTCCAAACTTAAGTTTAAAAGTTTTTGGATTTTTTCAGTAATAAAATCTCCCCCACCTGTGAAAAATCGAGAGTGGGTTACTTTTCCTTCTGTACAGAGATTGAAAATGCTTACTTTTCCTCCAATGTCTAACTGACCTATATTAGTATCAAATATACTTTTTCCATAAAAGAAAAGAGGAATGCAACTTAAGGAATAAGGATCAGTACTAATACATTTTAAACTAACGTTCTCTCTTAAAAAAGGAATAGCTGATTTTTCTACTTCATTTACGTGAGCAGTGTAAGTAATCACCATAGAGGATTCTTTTTCTCGTTTCCATATAGAGCCTTGCACAATCATTTCTTCTATTGGAAAAGGAACTACGTTTTCTACTTCATAAGGAAGACTTTCTTTTATGGCTTTATCGGGATTAAAACGACTTGCTTCTATTCCAATTGGAATAATCACATCGCGAATAAATAATTTTTCTAATGGTAAGTTTATAATAAAGCGAGATTCCTCTGGAAAAAAGGACTGCACAAAACGAACCATATTGTATTCGTATTCGTCTTCCTTGCTTTCTCCAAAACGAACAATCTTTAAACTTTCTTTTCTTAAAATACTTACACTTCCAAGAACTTCTTTGAATAAAATGCCTTTAATGTAAGAGGTGCCGTAATCAATAATTAAGTATTGCCTTGGAAACATTTAATCCTCTGAATAAAACAAAATTTGATCGTTTGGTAAATCAAAAATACACGTTACGCGCCGAACAGCTTTTCCTACTTGTCCTACACCTATGATTTTATAAATTTCTCCTTTTGTTTTTACTCTTCCTCCATAAAGAGTTATATCTGACTGAATATTTTTTTGAGGAGTCATAGCGGAACTAGAACCTTGTGGGGTAGACTGTTCCCCTGTAAGTTCACTATATAAAGTAAACCCATCTGTAGTTTTTACTTGAAATTCTGGAAATTTTTCTAAGTCTTTGACTTCCTTTATATAACCTCCTTTTTCCACTTTAAATTTTAAAATTCGCAAGGCTGCTTGGCGAGTCATAAAATCAGAAAGAGACATAAGCACATGATAAGGTGCAGCATTTAAATTAATTCTATCATCTCCTGTATCTTTATAAGGGATGTAAACAGTTATATT
>CALDSP010000129.1 GCA_937924465.1 uncultured Leptospiraceae bacterium | reverse complement strand
ATAAAAAGTTTTTGCATTTTCGAGAATTTATCCCATCTAAAAAGATCAAAGGAAATGTTTTACTTATCCATGGATTTGCAGGAAGTACATATTCATTTCGTAAAAATATAAATTTATTTTTAGAGTTAGATTATCTAGTTTTGGCATTAGACCTACCTAATTTTGGCTATAGCATGAGAGTAAAAGATTGGAATCACTCCAATGAGTTTCGTGCAAGCCTTATTTGGAAGTTTATAAATTACTACGAATCACAAAAAAATCTTGAAAATAAAAAATGGATTATTTTGGGTCACTCTATGGGTGGAGTAGTTGCTACATATATGGCACAGCTTTTCCAAGAGAAAACGGAAAAACTTATTTTAGTTTCTCCAGCTTTAGGACAAGAACCCAATTCATTTTTTAGATCAATTACTTATTTACCTTTTTTAGAAACGCTTACAAAAAATTGGATTCAAAGGACGTTAGGTGACAAAGAAAAATTTGGAAAAATTTTACAATCTGCTTATGGAATTCAACCATTTTTTCCACTAGAGGAAGACATTGAAGGGTATAGAAAGCCACTCCTTTTAAATCAGAGTTTTGAATATATTTTTGATTTGGTTCAAAATTCGAAAAATCAAAATCCCCTAGTACTACAAAAAATTTTAGTTCCAGTCATTATCTTTCATGGTTTAAATGATACTTGGATTCCTATCAATTCTGTTATAAAACAATTTTCCCTTTTTCCGAATTCAAAAGTACTGACATATTCTAATGTGGGACATTGTCCTTTGGAAACAAATGCTAACGAACTGAATCAAGATATTAAGAATGTTTTACAAAGCTCCACACTTTAAAAATGTAGAGCTATATAAGACGTTACGTGAAATTTTATTACTTTCCTAAAAATTCAGGAGGGAATTCTTCTTCTTTTAAAATATCAAAGTCTTTATTGAGTCCATCTCCACCTTCTTTTTTATCTTTTCCAAGTGTAATAATTTGAGTGTTTCCACTATCATCAAACTTGAGTTTGTAAGGTGTACCCCATGGATCTAATATAGCTTTCTTGTTTTTTACAATAGGTCTATAATTATCGGGCACATCTCCTATTGTTGGTTTTTCTACAAGAGCCATAATCCCCTGTTCTTCAGTTGGATATTTTCCATATCTATCTGCATATTGTTCTAGATATAGTTGCAATTCGTTTGCATCCTTACGAAGTTTTAGACCCGCCGTTTGGTTTGTGAGTGTGTCAGGCTTTATGTTTAAAGCTACTAGGGTAATAATAGCACCCAAAATTAAAACCACTACAGCCAATTCAACTAATGTCAATCCTTTTCGTTTTTTGAGTTTATTTCTTGCTTTCATATTTTCCTCCTATAATTTTTGAATTTCTTGTGTAAGTTTGTACATGGGGCTCATAATTGCCGCCATGATTACAAAAATAATTCCTCCCATAATAACAATCATAATAGGCTCTAAACTTTGCGTCATTGATTTTACGGCATTGTTAACTTCACTGTCAAAAATGTCTGCAAGCTTGTTCATCATTTCTGGAACTTGATCTGTAAGTTCTCCAGCCGCTAGCATTCCTAAAACCATTGGACTTAAAATTTGAGAACCTTGAAAAGCATCGGAAATTTTTGCTCCTTCTTTAATTTTCACAATTGCTTCTTTGATTTCTGTTTGAAAAATATAATTATTTACTGAAACAGAAACAATTTCTAAGGATGTAATCAGTGGAACACGATTAT
The DNA here is from genome assembly GCA_937924465.1 of uncultured Leptospiraceae bacterium. GTDB lineage: Bacteria > Spirochaetota > Leptospiria > Leptospirales > Leptospiraceae > CALDSP01. The sequence continues at coordinate 7,670 of CALDSP010000129.1, read as the reverse complement.
TCAATAAAACCCCTAAGTTTCTTGCAAAACTACTAATCATTACTTTTTTTGAAAGAGAACCAAAAATAGGAACTTTCAAAATAAAACTATCCCACTTTTTTTTTCCACCTTCTGAATTTTTAAAACGAATAAATCCATAACTTCCCCCAGCTATTATTAAAAGCATAAGCCACCAATAATTGGTCAAAGCATTTGAAATTCCAATTACAATTCTTGTAATTAGAGGAAGTTCCGTATCAAACTGATTAAAAAGTTCTTGGATTTGTGGAATTACAACGGTCAATAAAAAGATGGCTACTGCAAAAGATAAAAGCCCCATAATGAAGGGATAAATCATTGCAACTTGTACTTTGCTTTTGAGTTCAGCAGAGGCTTCTTCTAAATCGGCAAGACGCATTAGAGTTTTTTCATACTCTCCTGTTTTTTCTCCAACTGAAATTAAAGAAGGATATTGCATGGGAAATACATGAGGATGTTTTTCCATGGCTTTAGAGAGAGACGCTCCTTCTGTGATTTGGGCCCTCATTTCTATGATTACTTTTTTGAAGTATTGGTTTTCTGTTTGATCGATAATATTCGCAAGAGCCTTATCCAAAGGAATCCCAGCTCCAATTAAAGTGCCTAATTGACGTACAAAAATTCCCACTTCTTTACGAGGAATTCTATACAAAAGTTTAGCAAGAAAAGGAAATAATTCTCTTTCTTTTTTTTCTCTATCTTCTTTGAGGCTTCGAACTACAAGTCCCTTTGTTTTGAGTTTGTTGCGTGCTGCTTGAGGATTTGGGGCATCTATAATTCCTTTTTCTTCTTTTCCCTTTTTCGTGAGTGCAACATAAGAATAAAGAGCCATCTGTCCTCCTAGCAAACTCTTAGAACTTCATCGGGTGTTGTATCACCTTCAATTACTTTTTGTTTCCCATACTGCCGCATGGTTTGAAAACCAGTTTGTAAAGCAACTTCCAAAATTCGGTTTGCATCCGATCCTTTTAAGATCTCTGCTTTGACTTGGCTATTTAAAACTAATAATTCATAAATCCCCATTCGTCCTTTATAGCCTGTGCCCATGCAATTGGAACACCCTTCGCCTCTATACAAAACTCCATCTATGAGTTCGTGAGGTTGAATTCCTAAAGAGGCTAATTCTTTTTCATTAGGACTGTATGGTTTTTTACAATTTGGACATATCACTCTCACAAGACGTTGGGCGAGAAATCCAAGTACTGTGGAGGTTATGAGATAAGGTTCTATTCCCATATCTACAAGACGTGTAACGGCAGAGGCAGCATCATTGGTGTGTAACGTAGAAAATACTAAGTGACCAGTCAGAGAAGCTTGGATAGCAATGCGTGCAGTTTCTTCATCTCGAATTTCTCCTACCATTACAACGTCTGGGTCTTGGCGAAGTATAGCACGAAGTCCGGTAGCAAAGGTAAGTCCAATTTTTTCTTGCATTTGCATTTGAGAAATTCCATCAAATTGGTATTCTACGGGATCCTCACACGTAATAATATTTCTTTCGGGAGTGTTTAATTCAGAAAGTGCAGAGTAAAGAGTGGTTGATTTCCCAGAACCTGTAGGACCTGTAACTAAAATAATTCCATGTGGTTGGTAAATGAGTCGCTTAAAAGTTTCATACAACTCTCCCTTAATTTTCATAGTAGCAAGAGAATACTTTTGATCAGTCTTATTGAGTAGTCGCATAACGACTCTCTCTCCAAATTGACAAGGAATGGTAGATACGCGAATGTCAATATCTTTCCCAGCTAGTCTAAGTTTGATTCGTCCATCTTGTGGAAGACGATTTTCAGCAATGTTTAAATTAGACATGATTTTAATTCTAGACACAATCCCTGCTTGATAAGCTTTAGGAGGAGATAAAACCTTATGCAAAATTCCATCTACACGATAGCGCACAACTAAACTTTTTTCAAATGGTTCAATGTGAATATCGGAGGCACGAGCTGTAACTGCTTGGGAGAGAATCACATTCACCATTTTGATAATAGGAGCTTCATTGCTTAAGTCTAACTCTCCTTCATTTTCTAGATCTTCAAAGCCAAGCTCCCCCTCTGACATTTCATCCATCATCTGCTTTGTACTAGCAGCCGTTTTATCAAAATGAGTATGGATGATGCGGATGATCTCGGGCTCTGGAGCTAATATAAATTGAGTTTCATATCCTTTCAGAAAAATACGGATATCATCCATAGGATGAAGATCTGTGGGATCGGTAATTGCAATTAAAACTACATTTCCAATTACTTTAAAAGGTACAATCTTACTTTTTTGGATGAGTTTGAGAGGAATTAAGTTATAAACTTCTTCATGGTTTTCAAACTCAATTTTTTCAACAAAATCTATATTATGAAGTTTGGAAAGAGCTCGTAAAATATCAATTTCACTTGCAATTCCTTTCTTTAAAATAATTTGTCCTAAAGGAAGATGGCTTTTACTTTGAGCTTTTAGAGATTCTGAAAGCTCTTTTTCAGAAATAATCCCATCTTCAACTAAGATTTGTCCTAAGGATCGCTTCATCGAAGTAACCTATCTCTTTCCTCTTCCATGTGTTCTTGCTGAATTCGCTTTTCTGCGGTAATTTTATCTGCCTTTGCTCGATTTGTCAAGATATGAGGTGTTAAAAAAACCATTAAATTTGTTTTCACCACCTGTGTTGTTGTACGACGAAAAAACCACCCAACCAAAGGTACATCTCCAAGTAAGGGAATTTTAGTAATCTTTTTTTGTCTATCACTAGAAATTAGACCTCCAATTACAATAGTTTGAGCATTGTCTACAGTGATAGTTGTTTTTACATCTCGCTTGTTGAAAATAGGGTTTCCTCCTTGTGTAGGAAGTCCTGCTATATTTTTAACCTCTTGGTATAAGTCTAAATTGATTTTGTCATTTTTGTTTATATGAGGAGTGAACTTAAGTTTGATTCCCGTTGGGCGATATTCAAAGTTATCTACAGTTACAGCATTGGAACCACCAAGCCCTGCGTTTCGACTTTGTGTTCTTACTGGAACATCCTGCCCAACATTGATCTCTGCTTCTTGGTTATCCATAGTTAGAATTTGTGGAGCCGACAAAACGTTAAAGTTTTCATTTGTTTGGTTTGCATTGAGAATACTAATAATTTGAGGACTACCGGGTTTCAAAAAACCTAAAGAAAATCCTGAAAGAGTATTGATTTGAGAAGGTCTTCCCTTGCTATCAATGAGTCCACCTTGGATGGCAAGCCCCGAGTTAAATTGAGCATTTGCAAGTTGTCTTACACGCCAATCAATCCCAAAATCATTTAAGTCGTTAGACGACAATTCCACAATTAAAACTTCAAGTAAAATTTGTTTTCTAGGCATATCTAGAGCTTTAATAATGCGCTGGATTTCTTGCCACTCTTCTTTGGTTGCAGTAATAATTACAGAGTTTGAGTCTTTATGAGCCACTGCTTTAATTTTCTCACCCTTTGGTTGAGGCTTGTTTGGATCTTGTGTTCTACTTTCTACAACTGGTACATCCAAACGAGTCAAAACATTAGCTAGCTTTTCTGCTTCGTTGTGTTCTAAAGTATAAATATGAATGTCACCTGACGACACAATAGCACCCGGACCTTCTGTTCGTGTATCTAATCTTTCTACTAACTTCAATAATTTGTTTATATCAGAGGCAGAACCATTGATCAAAATAGTATTTGAATTTTTATATACAATAATATCAGTATCGGGGGACGTTACGCGCTTAAGTAAACTTTCTAGTTCATTTGCATTTGCATGGTAAAGAGGAATAACTTGAGTAAGAGTTTTATTGTCTTTGAGTTCATCATCGGAAACAAAATCCCTACCCACTCGAACAATGGGAGACTTAGCTAAAGCATCTTTGATTTTCACTACCTTAATAAGATCATTCTCTTCTACAATTCCAAAGCCTTGTGATTCTAAAATGGATTTCATAAAGGCATAAGCATCTTTCACATCTACTGGCTTTTGAGATATGATTGTGATTTTACGTCCTTTGATAGATTCATCAACCAAAATATTTTTTTTCACTATAGCACTCATTCCTTTAAGAAAATCTTTGAGTTCTGCATTTCGCCAATCTGCTGTGAAGGTAGCCTTCCCACCTTTATGGTAAGTAACTTTCCCTGCATTTTTATTGTGTCTTACGTCTTCATCTTCTTTGGCTGGAGGAGAGTCTTGAGAATACAAAGATTTCTGAATCAAGAAAGAAAATAAAAAAACAAAAATAAAACTAAATAATCTTTTTAAAATAAATTGAATCATAATCCCTCGAATGAGCTCTATTTAGGTAAATTTGTTTATTTTTAAATATAAATTAATTTCTAATTGTAAACTCATAAGTCAAACATTTTCCTTTTCGATCTACATCAATCACTACTTTTGTAGAGTTTTTAATGTTTGCCCAAAGTTCTAACATTTTTTCAGTCTCTGCTAGTGGAAACCCATTGACTCGTTTGACAATATCTCCATTGCGTGCCCCCAAAGCATAAAATACATGCGTTACCGGAATTTGAAAAAGTTTATAACCGTCTATCTTACCATCTACAAGATTGGGACCAAAGCGGGCATCTTTATAAATATCATTTGGATTTTTCAAAGTCCTTTCAAAATCAGTTCTGGAAATAATTTTCTTCGTAAGTACGCACCCACCAGGTGGAAGATTAACTACATTTTCTTCTCCTCCCTCCTTTTCTGGTTTCAGAACTCGTTTTTTTCCCTCTGCTATAGTCTCTCCAATTTCAACTTTTATGTGTATGCCATTCTTAAACAAAACCACATAATGATTATAAATTCCTTTTACGGTATAGCCTGCTACTTTCTCTCCAATAGCGTATTCATCGGCTTCTTCTTTTTCTTTTGGTTTAAAGGTAGCTCTTGCAAATTTAGAATTTCCACTTACAGTTCCTGTCAAAAGATAATCGTCTGCCCCCGGAAATTCTTCGCTCACAACCGCCACTTGCTCGTTTGGAGTTCCCGTAGAAGCACTTTCCACACTTGGAATCACTCCCCGAATTAGATTTCCAGTCACTGTATCTTCATAAATGTTAACAGGTTTATAATTAGATTGAGAAACATTTTGATTGATAACTCGAACAGCTCTTTCTGTATTGATTGGAGGGAGTGTGAGTAAAATTCCAGTCCTCATTGCATAAGCAAATGCAAAAGATAAAAACAATACAAAGGGGATAAGCACTAAAAATTGATATTTTTGAATTTTTAGGAGTATGGAGTTTAGATTCATACCCTTACTCCTAAGTTAGAATTTCCGACTGACTTAAGATTTTTTTCCGGAGGGAGAGGATTTAGAAATAACAATCTCTACCTTTTTTAAAGCGGATTCTGGATTGATAAATTTTCCTCTATGCATAACCTCAAAATGGAGGTGAGCCCCAGTAGCTGTTCCCGTTCTTCCAACAGAACCAATCACTGTTCCCATTTTCACACTACTTCCCGCGGAAACAGTAATCGTTGAGCAATGAGCATAAATAGTTTTGTAGCCATCCTTATGGCGAATAATGATAGTATTTCCATAACCACCATTTCTTCCAGTAAATTCAACCACTCCATCTGAAGAAGCAATAATAGGAGTTCCTACAGGAGCAGAGAGGTCTAATCCAGAATGAAAGTTCTTTAAATTTGGATTAAAAGGATCTCTCCTGTAGCCAAAATGAGAAGTAATTTTTCCATTTAAAACGGGCATGGCAAAAACTCGCATTTTGTAAACTGTACCTTCCACAACACTAGCACTAGAGACAGCTCCGTTGATCCTTAAAACTTGCCCCACTCGAATGATATCGGATTTTAGACCATTCATTTGCTTAAGGTGTGCAACTGTGGTTTTATACCTTTTTGCAATGCTAGAAAGAGTATCCTTCGCTTTTACTAAGTAGGAACCTCCTTTTACCACTTTAGGAGATTTAATTACAGTAGTAGATATAAGCCGGGCAACAGAAATATGAGAAGGTAGGCGTATATTAGACGAAACAGGAGAATAACCATTAAAAGAACGAAGGGATTCTTCTGAGTCTTCATCCGGCTGAAATAGCTGTAGAATTTGAGGATCTAGTTCTACATTTTGATTATTTTCAGAATCAATGTAATCCCTCAATTCACTTTCAAATGAGTCGAAAGGATTCGAAAATAAGAAAGATGAAAGGAAAATTGTTAGGAAAATAAAAAGATAAAACCACCATTGAGCAAACATAAGCACTATATTTTCGAACTGACACGACTCAAAAGTTATTACTTTTTTTTACCTTTTGGACTTTTTTGAGAAATGTAATAACTAGATAACTTTTGAGAAATGAGTTCTTCTAAATCCTCCACTGTAAAATTTTTGTTTTTAATATCTTCATTTACAATATAAGCAACCATCCTACCAATGGAACCTTCCCTTTCCTGGTTACTTGGAAAACATTTCACTTTAATAACTGACGAAGAGGCTTCTATTAAAACTTTAACAGAAGTACCTTGTTCAATTATTGATTTATTTCCAATAGGAATGTTTTCTTTAACAAAAAAAGTTCTAGAAGAATAATATTCGTTTATGAATTCTAGATCTCTTTTTTTAAGAATACTTTGACAACCTACTAGAAAAGCGGGCACTAAAGCTACTAAAGACGCTTTTTTGAGAATACCCACGATTTCCAAGCTAAACTTATAGAAAAATGTGTAAAGAAAAAATCCTAAATATTCGGCAAAATTTTCAATTTCATCAGTTTTATTTTGATTTACGATTTTATGAGGACTTACAAAGCTATTTTTAGGAGAAAAAAGTTTGAAAATCCCAAAATTTTTTCGCAATTTGAGAATCTCTCCAAAGTCCATTCAAGAAAAAACAAAATCTTTTTCAAGAAAGCTAGAACCCTCGGTAGAAAATTTAAGAAGTAAAATTTTTTCAGAAGAGCTAAGTGAACTTGTAAAACAAGTAACTGAAAAAAAACAAATGTTTACTGAATTAAAATCTAAACCTATTGAACTATTCAAAAACATAGAGCTTAATTTATTAAATAACCTAAACAAAGTCTTTAATAGTAAAAATAAAAAACTATCTCTTTCAGAATATTTATCCAACGAACTCTTTAAACATAATTTCACTTCTTTTATTTTATTTCAATTTTATCCTCTAGAAGGTTTATATAAACCAGAAATTTATGTTGGTGTTTCCTCTGAAACAGGAAAAAGATTTTATTTTCACTCTACGGGAATTTATTTAAAGAAAATAAAAAATAATTTTATCAACTTAGAATTTAATCAAACTCTTAGAGGAGATACTTTTTTTCAAAAAAAAATTGACAAATCTGATTTTGAAAACTTCTCAGGAATAATTTTATATAAATTTACAGAAAGTAATTTAAATGGAATGTTAGGATGCTTTTATAAAGATCTTTTGATTACAGAACAATTCATTTCTGAATTAGAAAATTTCTTTTATACAATTTTAAAACCAATTTATCCTACCATTGGAGTTTTTTTTCATGAACAAAAAGAAGAAAATAAAACATTTGAAAATTATCAAATTTACAATCAAATTATACGTTATGCAAAAAGCATTCTTGTAAGAGGAGAAGCTAAGACTTTACATATTTACAATATTACTATAGAAAATTATTTTAGTGTTGAAAATAGAAAAGAGAAAAAAGAGAAACTAAT
>CALDSP010000128.1 GCA_937924465.1 uncultured Leptospiraceae bacterium | reverse complement strand
GACAAATATTTAGATAAAATCCTAACTCAATCTAAAGAATCTCAAATTCAAGACTTTGTAGATAATTTTTCTAAATACGATCCAAACGAAGGTGATCTACCATTCATGTATAGAGACCTATATTATAAAAATTTACAAAGACTTGCTTATACATTCAGTTCAGATCCAACTTACTTTACTATTGATTACTTTGAAGAGAATTTAAATAAAGAAGATTACTTGCGCCATGCGATGAATTTGGTTTCTAAAATGAAAGGAACGAAAACAGCAACAGAGATTTTATTTACTATTTTAGATATTTATGAAATTCAAGAAAGAGCAATTCAGCAATATTTTCAAAATAAAGCAATGTGGCAGACCTATTCAGAAAACAACAAAAAACAAATTCGCTATGAAACAATTCGCAGAGTTTTAGAAAAATATGAACCCATCTTTCAATCTAAAAAAATAAATAGTTATGAGGATGTTACAAAGCTATATGCAAAGAAAAAGCAAGAAATTGTTGATTTCTTGTTAAGAACTACTCCAAATAACTACAGAATAGCAGATGCTCATTTTGAAAAAGGAAGACTTCACTGGGAAAATTACATGAAAACTAAAAATATCCAAGAATTAGAGAAGGCTCTCTTGGAGTGGAAATCTGCTTCAAGTTTTTCTAAGTTAGAAAAGGGAGAGTTTTTAAACAAAGAAACCTTGGAAGAAATCTTACCTTTTATAAAAAATCCTCAAACTGCCATGGGAAATGAGAATGCTATTCAAATGCATATTTTAAGTCGACTCAACAAGCATTTAGAAAATAAGAGAATTCGAGAAGAAAAACTACTTTGGAAAAAATAGGTTTGTATTTAAAGAGTATTTAAATCAAACAAAACTTTCAAACCCTTTAAGGTTAGGAGAGGATCTATTTCATCAAAAATTCCGGGATGTTCGTTGTGTATAGTAGAAACTAGTCCACCTGTACCAACTACATAAAAGTTAGAGCCAAAGTTTTGTTTTAATTCGTAAATGATTCCTTCTAAAAGTCCAATCCATCCATAAAAAAAACCCGACTGTAAAGACTCAATTGTGGACCTACCTAAAACAGATTCGGGACGTTGAAATATAATAGGGGGAAGTTGTGCGGTATTTCGAATGAGAGCATCCATAGAGTTTTTCAGTCCAGGAGCAATTACCCCTCCTAAATATTCATTTCTTTCACTAATCACGCAGAAGGTAGTGGCAGTGCCCATATCAACTACTATATAGTTTTTAGGTTTGGTTACCACAGCAGCGGCATTTACAAGTCTATCTGCGCCTATTTCAAAAGGTCTTGGATATTTGATCGTAAACGGAAGTTTCATTTGATAGTGGACGTTGAGTGGTTTTACATGAAACCAATCTTCTAACATTCGAGAAACAATTGGATTGAATCCTGGAACTACACTAGAATATATAGCATGACCTACGTTATCTGGATTTATATTGGCTTCATGAAAAAAACCTTTCAAAAATACCCCTAGCTCATCGGAAGTTCTATCACGTCGGGTGACAGTTCTTTTATGAAAAGAAGGCTCTATTTCTCCCTTTTGATAAACTCCAAAGACTGTATTTGTGTTTCCAACATCAATTACAAGTAAAGCATCTCTATTCATTTTTTAGTACTCTAAAGTTTGGTGTTGTATCTTGTAATAAATAAATTTGAGAATTAGAAGACAATATTAAAAAACCATATTCATCATAACCTAAAAAATCACCAACAAGAATATTTCCGTGAACGTCAAATTGAATTTTTTTATTTTTTAGATAAGAATATTTGTTTATGTAATTTAAATCTTCATTTAAAGATTCTTCATTGTATAAATTGAATAAAACTAAATTTAATTCTTGGATCATTTTTTTTACAAATTCTTCTTTGAAAATTGGGTTAGGAGGTGAATTCATGAGCATGCCTAAGTTGGGAATTTCTTTGGGAATAGAGGAAAAGTAAAAGTTTACTCCAATTCCTATAACCAAAAGAGTTTCATTGGAGTTGGACTGCATTTCTAGTAAAATTCCTGCTACTTTGTTGTTTTCTAAATAAATATCATTGGGCCATTTAAGAGAAAGATTATAATTAGGGAAAAATGTTTTACAAGTTTTCAGAAGAGCTTTACCACATAATAGAGACAAAAGAGAAAGTTTGGCAGACTCATCTAGTTTCACAAGTGCAGAAAAATATAAATTATTTATTTCATTAGAAAGCCAAGTTTTTTCACCTCTTCCTCTTCCCGAACTTTGAGTTTCAGCAACTACAAAACCTCCCACAAGTTTTTTTGAAATTATATAATTGTTTGTGGAGTCTACTTCTTTTAAGTAAATTCCTTTGAAGGTGTCAATTAAAGTCAATTTCTGAGTTTTTTCCAATAGTAAATTATTTTCCTTGCTGTAGATTCATGAGGATTCAAGTTTAGTACTTTATTTGCAAACTTTTCACTCAATTCTTTTTCTCCAACCAATCTATACAATTCTGCTAAATGTAAAAGATTTTGAATATCGGCTGGAAAGTAATTTTCATGGCGTAGGGCAGTTTGAATTGCTTCTTGGATGTTTCCTAGTTTTTTATGAGAAATAGAAAGGAAATGCCATAGTTCACTTTTTTCTTTTTTAGTTTGAAGATACTCTCGAAAACCTAGCATAGCATAATGATAGTCTTTCTCTCGAAAAGCAATCAAACCTAAAAGTTTACAAAGTTTGGGGTTGGATTTATTCACCTTAAATCCTTTTTTCAAAATTTCTAAGGATTCTATTATTTTACCACTTAAGTATAAGTCTTTTGCACGTTCATAGTAATTTGGCTCTAAAGTATTTTCTTCTGGAAGAGCAGCCATTTCTTCTGTATGAAAAGAAATTTCTGGACTTCTCTGTACTTCTATAATGTTTCCTTTGCTGTGGTGAAAGTCTACTTTTACAATAGAAAGATCATCTGTAATGTCTCCATTATATAGTAAGATTTCTTGTATTTTTTCTAGATCTCCATTGGCTTGCTCTATAATTCTAAGAAATAAGGTCTCATCATCATTTATAGTTCTAATTTCTTCTTCAGGTGTAAGATCAAGATCATCCTTGCCGTCGGAGCCAATAAAGATTGTATCTCCGGGAAAAAGTTGAAATTTTTTTACTATAAAGTAAGATTCATCATTTAAGCCTAATTTTCTTACAGAAATAGAATCATCAAGAAAACAAGCTTTATTATCTCTATATAAAATTGGAAAAGGATGCTCCGCGTTCCAATACCACATTTCTCCAGAAATTTCATCAATCAATGCAAGTACAGCAGAAACCACCATAGTTCCGTTAAAAGCTTTAAAAATTAAATTGAATTCATTATAAGTTTCCTGCATCCATTTCTCAGGAGTTGTATCTTTTAGTTTTTCATTGTTATTATAGCGAGCTAATATAGAATGAATAGTAACACCTATAACAATTGCCCCTCCAGCTCCTTGCATGGATTTTCCCATGGCATCTCCGTTTAATATGACTATATAATTTCTTTCATTCTTTAATTTTCCCAATTTAAGATTGTGCGTTACGCAAATATCCCCCCCTAGCTCTGCCTTTCTACTCCGAAACTCAAATTGTTTTTTTTGTTTTAATATGTAATTGGTTAAAACAAGTTGTGATGTATTTTCATTGCAGGAAAGAGGCTTTGTTATAAGAGAAGTTAAAAAATAGTCTCCATCTTGTTGTATTTTTAAGTTTTCTATTTCTTCCATTCTTTCTTTTAGTTCTTTCGTTCTTTCTAAAACTTTTTCTTCAAGAGTATTTGCATATTCTTTTAATTCTTGTCTTGCTTCTCGGATAGATTGTAACATATTGTTGAAAGTATTTGTAATAAAACCAATTTCATCTTGGATTTTAATAGGAACATTTACGTTTAAATCTCCTAGGTTTACTCTATGCATACCTTTAAGTAGGCTTTGTAGTGGTTTTATTAAACTAGTTTGAAAAAATTTAGGAAAAGTAAGAAGGATCAAAACTGGAACAAGAAAAGATAACCAAAATAAATTGATCCCTGTTTCGTGGATATGATTTCTATATTCTTTATAAGCAAAGCCTACTTCATAACGGTATTTTTCATTAATGAAATCAAAACTAGTATAATGGAAGTTAGCTTCTCTGTAGTTTCTAGATTTTTCTTTTTCCAATTGATTTTGTAAGTTTTTGTATTGTTTGCTTTTTTGATAAGTAACTAAAGATTCTATGTAAAGTTCAGTTTCATTTAAATTTGGATTTTTTTTCTTAAGTTTAGTCTTTGTTTCTTTTAAAAGCTGTTCTCTATATTTAGATTCACTTAAGTTTAAAATTTTAGAATTTAGTAAATCTTGATTTCTTGAAAATAGAAGTTCTAAATTTCTTTCAAAAATATTTGGATCTTTAGATTTTCGTACAACGTAAAGTATTTCTATTGGAAGTTTTTCAAACTCTCTATTTAATATAAATTCTTTGTTTGCGGTAAGAATAGCTATTTTCTGATTGTCGTAATCTCTTTCACTGAGTGTTAATGTTAAATTGCTAATGTATCCAATTACAAGCATTACAGTTACTAAACTAATTCCAACTAATTTTGCCATAAAAGTAGTTGGCTCACCCGAATTGTTTATATATGTC
>CALDSP010000127.1 GCA_937924465.1 uncultured Leptospiraceae bacterium | reverse complement strand
AGTTCAAAACTAAAACAAGCAGAGCTAAGAAAAAAATTTTTTCCATACTTACCAAAAAGAATCCCAATAACAAATATTTCAGAATTAGAAACAAAACTTACTAAACTAAAATTTCCTATCTTACTCAAACCTGATCAAACTTTATCGGGAGTTGGAACTTTTATTATTAAAACAAAAGAGGATATAAAAAATTTATTTAAAGACTTAGAAGCAAAATTAAAAACTCAAATCTATTTTATAGAAGAGTGGAAAGAAAAAATTTTTGACTTCAGTGCTCTCTGTGATTCTCAAAGAGGTTTTATTAGTTTAACCATTATGAATGTAGACTCTACAGGAAAATATAGGTCTTCTGAAATTTTTCATGATGAAGAAATCAAAAAAAATTACTGTGTTTTATTAGAAAACTTATCTAAAAATTCTTTTTTACCTAAAGGACGATTTAGTATAGATGGATTTGTGTATTCAGAAGATGGAACTAAACGTTATAATTACATTTCTGAAATCAATCCTCGTTGGACAATGGGTTGGTTACTTTATGAATTTCAAAAACAATACGGAGATAGTGGAAAACTGAAGTTTATCACAAATCACTACAACAGCAATTTGAATTCTTTCCAATTGGAGGAAATGTTACGAAAAAATTTAAATGCAGAATGTATCATTTTACTCTCACCCTCCTTTCTGGAACAAAAAAAGTTATCAAATATTCTTGTTTTTCAATATTAAACTTGACAAGCCTTATATTTTTCTACTTTTTTACTTCATAGTAAAAAAAAGCTCCATGATTCTTGCGAGAAATTCAACTATAAAAAATTTGGTTATCAAAGGAGGATAAATATGCTAGGAAACAAAATGCAACAGATGAACGAGGCAATGTCCAAACTGAAAGATATGAAAAAAAATATGGCACAAGCTCAAAAACGAATTAGTTTAATTCGTGTAACAGCATCTGCGGGGGCTGGAATGGTAGATGTGACTGTGAGTGGAGATGGAATAGTTACAAATATTAAGATTAATAAAGAACTCCTTACAAGTGAAAACGTTGGAATGCTAGAAGATTTAATTCTTTCAGCAACCAATGAAGCTCTTAAAAAGTCCAAAGAGGCTGTCTCTCATGAATTAAAATCTGTAACAGGTGGATTAGACTTAGGCGTAATGGGAAAAATGCTTGGCATAGACCTTGACTGAAAAACTCTTAGAAAAATTTTTTACTGCTTTAAACTCTCTACCCGGAATTGGAAAAAAAAGTGCTTATAGGATTGGTTTTCATCTTATAAGAATGAATGAAGAAGAGTTTCAACAATTTATTGATAACTTAAAAAGTATTAAACAAAGTATACAATTTTGTGAAGTCTGTGGCTCTCTTTCTGAATCTAAAATTTGTGAGATATGTGCATCCGACAAAAGAGATGTTCACTCCCTCTGTGTTGTTGAACGTGCAGAAGATGTTTTATTTGTAGAAAACACTAAAGAATTTTCTGGTAAATATCATGTATTAGGTGGAGTTATCTCACCTATTGATGGAATTGGTCCCGATAAACTAAGAATCAAAGAATTATTACAAAGATTACAAAAAGAACCAGTAGAAGAGATCATCTTAGCAACCAATCCAACCTTAGAAGGAGATGCTACTGCTAGTTATATTGCTAATTTATTAAAAGATTCTAAAATCAAACTGACTCGAATTGCTCATGGAATTAGCGTGGGAAGTACTTTAGAATTTGCAGACCGCTACACACTAAGCCAAGCTATAAGAAGTAGAAACACCTTATAAGAAATTTGTTTCCTTCTTTTAAATTTATTTTATTGACATCAAACCCATCTAAAATTTTATGGACTAAACAACTTCACACGGAGAAGTGTATGGCTATTGAAAAAACAATTGTGGATATCCTCAATGCAGGAATTGGACTTTTCCAAACAGGGAAAGAAGGTTTAGATAAAGCTAAAGTAGAGTTGGAAAAAGTATACTCCGATTTAGCTGCTAAAGGTGCAAGTGATACTTCCGAAACTGCTACCAAACTAAGAGAATCTTTAGATAAAATCATTGCGGATATCAAAGAGTTCACAAGTGTAGCTGGCAAAAACTACGAAGAAACAAGAAACAAGATTATTGAAAACTATAACAAAATTGTAGAAGAAATCAAAAATAAAATGCCAGAAGGTAGCGTTGAAGAAATCAAAGCTAAGATTGACGAAATTGCGGCAAGCATTCGTAAAGTAACTGGCCAAGAATCAAACCAAGCCTAAGCCGAATTTATAGGGGTTTTCAACAATGAAAGCCCTTTTTTCTTCTTTTCAAAGCGGTTAACCATTGAAGAAATTATTAGTTACGTCAGCCCTTCCTTACGCAAATGGTTCTATTCACTTAGGTCACTTATTAGAAGGAGTTCAAACAGATATTTTCGTTAGGCATCAAAAAAATATTGGGAATGAATGTTATTTGTTCTGCGCGGATGATACTCATGGTACTGCAATCATGCTTGCTGCTCAAAAAGCAAATCTCTCTCCTCAAGAATTTATTAAACAAGTTCATCAAGAACATTATAAAGATTTGACTAGTTTTTATATTCAATATGATAATTATTATACCACTGACTCCGAGGAAAATAAAGATTTAGCTTGTGAAATTTATTTAAAACTTAAAACAAAAGGTTACATCAATAAAAGAGAAATTGAACAAACTTATTGTGAACATGATAAAATGTTTCTTCCGGATCGATTCATAAAAGGTACGTGTCCAAAATGTAAAGCTAAAGATCAATATGGAGATAGCTGTGAAGTATGTGGAGCCAGTTATAATCCTAAAGATTTGGAAGATCCCTATTGTGCAATTTGTGGAAATAAACCAATTCTTAAAAGTTCAACTCATTTATTTGTAAATCTTCCTAAGTTTCAAGATTTTTTAAAATCATGGGTTAACAAGTCTAACCTTCATAGTGGAGTAAAAAATAAATTACAAGAATGGTTTTCTTCTGGATTGCAAGAATGGGATATTTCACGTGACGGTCCTTATTTTGGTTTTGAAATTCCAGAGGAAGATAATAAATATTTTTATGTTTGGTTAGACGCTCCTATAGGTTACATAGCTTCATCTAAAAATTATTTTCAGAAAAATAATCCTGAAAAATTCAATGAATTTTGGAAAGATGGACAAGGAGAGATTTTCCATTTTATAGGAAAAGATATTCTATATTTTCACACATTGTTTTGGCCTGCCATGCTTTACGCGGGAGATTACCAAACCCCAACCAAAGTAAACGTTCATGGCTTTTTGACTGTAAATGGAGAAAAAATGTCTAAGTCAAGAGGAACGTTTATTAAAGCAAACACCTACTTAAAGTACTTGGATCCTGAACATTTTCGATTTTATTTAGCTACCAAACTAAATGATAGTTTAGAAGACATTGACTTAAATTTTTCTGACTTTGTTAATAAAATTAATTCCGATCTAATTGGTAACATTATAAATATTTTTTCAAGAACTGGCACGTCTATCTTAAATAAATTAGATAGACGATTAGGACAAATTGATGAAGAAGGAAAAAATTTATTAAATCATTTACTTTCTAAAAAAGTAGAAATTTCAGAAAATTTTGAAAACTTAAATTATTCAAAAGCACTTAAGGAAATTTTAAAACTTGGAGATATTGTAAATAAATATATAAACGATAAAGCACCATGGATTACAATAAAGACCAATCCAGAAAATGCACGTAACGTAATTACAAATGCACTCAACGCTGGAAAAATTTTAATGATTTACTTAAAACCCGTTCTTCCAGAGATTTCAAAAAAAGTTTTTGAATTTCTAGATATTCAAGATCAAAATTATTCTAGCTTAAATGAGTTTTTAGAAAATAAAATAATTCATCCTTATCAAATTTTATCTACAAGAGTTGAGGAGAAAAATATCCAAACTATGATACAAGAAAGTAAAGAATCTCAAGTTATTCAAGAAACAAAAAAAGAAGATTCTAATTTTATTTCTATTTCAGATCTATCTAAAGTGGAGCTGAGAGTAGGGAAAATTTTAGAAGCAAATCATGTAGAAGGAGCGGACAAACTTCTAAATCTCAAAGTAGACTTAGGAGAAAAGGGAGTAAAAAATGTTTTTGCTGGTATAAAAGCCGCTTATAAGCCTCAAGATTTGCTTGGTTTAAAAGTAGTGGTTGTAGCGAACTTAGAACCTCGTAAAATGAAATTTGGAATTTCAGAAGCCATGCTTTTAGCAACTGGAAGTGGAGAAAAACTTTCTCTTTTTGTTCCTCATAAAGATGCAGACGTAGGGGATATTTTAAAATAAGTTAATTATTTTAA
>CALDSP010000126.1 GCA_937924465.1 uncultured Leptospiraceae bacterium | reverse complement strand
AATATAACTCAAAAACAAAATTCCGGGCAATATAGAGACAAGTAGAAGAAATAAAACTTCCATAAAAAATCCTTTTATAAATAAAAATTTTTTAACTAAAATTTATTTTATTATTAACCTAAAGATTCAGAAACATCTAGTAACTCTCTTTCTGTTACTTTTTGTGACTCTTTTAAGATTTCTGCTAATCTTAAACCAATAAGATCAGTTGGATTGAGTTCTAAAGCCTTATTTGTAAATATAAGGGCTTCTTCTTTTTCTCCTAGTAAATACTTTATGTTTGCAATGTTCAGTAAATTTTTTACATGTTCAGGATGCATATAAAAAAGCTGCATGGAAGAATTTAGAGCTTCCTCGTATTTTCCTTTTTTCTTCAAACTAACCGCTTGATAAAACCAAAAGTCTGCATAAAGAGGCTCTCTTAGTAAATAATTTTTTGTAACTTCAATCACTGTATCATATTCTTTCACTCTAAAAGCTACTGCTCCAAAGAGTTTAGATATTCTTGGATGTTGTGAATTTTCATAGTATACTTTTCTTAAAAATTCGAAAGCCTCTTTTAGGTTTCCTTCTTTAACAAGTTCTCTTCCTCTTTCAAAAATTTTATCTAACTCGGAAATCTTATCTTCAATCATTACATCTTTTTGAAAAGAAAGCCTTGCTTCCGATTCTCTGTAACTAATTCTCACTAAGGAAATATCATCTGTAATAGCTCCCTTGGCTAGGATTGATTCATAAATTTTTGACAAGTCTCCTTTTCCATTTAAGACATGTTGCAAGAACAAGTTTTCATCTTCATTGATTGTTTTAAATGGCTCATCGGGAGTTAAATCTATATCGTCCCTTCCATCTGAACCCAATATAACTATATCTCCCGGCTTCAATTCTAAAGTTTGAACCTCAAATGGAATCTCTGAATCTAATCCTAATTTTCGGAGTTTTAAACTATTTTCAATAAAACTAGCTTCCCCATCTCGGTAAAGTACACTAAAAGGATGTTCTGCATTAAAATAATAAGCAGTCCCTGTTTCATCACTAATTAGCATGGCAACACAAGAAATTACCATACTTCCACTAAAAGATTTAAAAATTCGATTTACTTCATAGTAAACATCAGCCAACCACTTTTCAGGTGTAGAATCTAAAACCCAGTCATTGCGAGCAGAACGCGCTAAAATGGAATTCACCACAACACCCATAACCAGTGCCCCTCCGGCTCCCTGCATAGATTTGCCCATAGCATCTCCATTTAAAGCAAAGGTATAACGCTTGAAGTTATCTTTTTTACCAAGACGGAGATTTCCACTTATACAAATATCTCCTCCAATTTCTGCTATTTTGTTCCTAAAGTGAAATTGCTTTTTTTGTTTAATCAAAAATTCTGTTTTTGTAATTTCGGACTTGTTCCAATTTGTAAAAAGAGGTTTAGCAAGTAAGGAAGTTAAATAATAATCTCCATCTTGCTGTTCTTTAAGTTTTTGGACTTCATGCATTTTTTCTTCTACTTCCCTTGTTCGCTCTTTTACTTTTTCTTCCAAAGTATCTGTATAGTTTTGTAGTTCTCGCCTTGCAGTTCGAATTGAAACAACCATTCTATTAAATGAATCAGCAAGAAACCCAATTTCATCTTGAACAACTACCGGTACTTGAACTACCAAACTTCCATTATTTACTTTCTCAACTCCTTTTAAAAGTAGGTCTAAAGGAGACAAAAGTGCTCCTTTGAAAAATAAAGGATATAAAGTTAAAATTCCTAAAATTACTATAATCAAAATAATTTGTTGATTTTCAGCTACCTTATGAATATGAGAACGATACCCTAAATAAGAAAATCCAATTTCATATGCTATATTTCTATGGAGATCATACTGCGTATAAGAAACGAAATGACGTTGAGAGTAAGCATCATGCTTGCTTCCTCTATAATGGCGAGCTAGAGAAGGTTTAAAATGACGAAAAAACTTTCCTATCTCTTTTCTATGTGCAAAAGTAAGTTCTTTTCCATCCCATTTGCAGTCTTGAATTTTTGTAAGAATAATTCTAGAAACTGGCAAAATTTTCTTTTGAGACTCTAAAAGTTTTATAGTATTTTTACAAAAATCTTTTTCACCTAACGTGGAAAGTTTATTATTAATTACGAAACCATAAGTATTTAAAACTGAAATATATTGAAGTAATTTTTCTTTAAGTTCTTTACTTTCAAGATTTGCATTACTTTCTATAAATTCAAGAATAGCATTCCTGTAGCCTGCAAACTCGGGGTGTGTTTGGTTTAAAGTCAATTTTAAACTATTTGCAAAATTGTCATTTGGTAGTTGTGCAATCTTTTCATAAATTGCAGTGTTGAGTAGATCTAATCTAATTGTTTCTAAATCTAAATTTAAAACATCTGAATAATAAATTTTTTTCCATTGATTTGTATTCAAATCATAACTAATAGCAAATTCTGCTTCTTGAAAATACTCATTACTATGAATTATTCTATTGATTTGATCTATTTTGGTTGTATCATAATCTGAATCTTGATCCTTCATTGTGTATAAACTTACCACTTGCATAATAAGCATGATTGTAACTAGGCTAACTCCTACAATCTTCACCATAAAACTTGTTCTATCAATAGTTGTATTTATATAAACAATAGAAATGAGAAAAAATCCAGACACAAAGCTAAGTACAAGGGATAAAAGATAAGTAGAACGTTCCATTAAGCCATCACGGCTAGCAATGTTTGTATAATTAGGTAATAATGCAGCAACAGTCATTGAGAGGACCATAAGTAAAACAGCAGCCTTTTCTTTCCCCTCACAGGTAAAAGCTCTCCAAATGCCAGTTACCAGGAAATTGACTAAAGAATAAAGCATAATCATAATAGCAAGAAATTTACTAATTGGTTCTGCATCAAAATCCCAGTAGTGTCCAGTAAAATGAAACTTTTTTCCCGATTTAGAAGTAACAAAAATAAATATAGTAACCACTAATAAAGCTATTGCATATTGAACATATAAAGCTATCTTTGCTACTTTTGGATGAGTATTTTTTGGAAAGTAGAAAAAAAATTGACCAAAATGTAAGATGGCAGGAAGAATAAACCCACCAGTAAACCAACGATGGTAAGCAGCATCGGGATGATAAAAGCAAGCCGCATAAAAATAACCAAAATTAAACAAGGATAAATAAAAAAAAGCTAGCCCTAAATGAAAGGTACTTTCTGATTTATTTTTGAGGGTTAAGTAAAAAATAGCAAGAAAAACTGTAAAAATAGTTACAAGGAGAGTGCCAAAAGAATAAAAATTAAAATACAAGTTATCTACTATTGTGTAAAAAAAAGCCATATTCCCCTCCTCTAATCTTTCAATTATAAAAAATACGTACTTTTTTGGAAAGAATTCTATTAAATTTTTCTAAAAAATATATAATTCTCTAGGAAAGCAGTTGCAAATTTCTCCAAATTTTCTAAGATACAAGTATGAAAATGGTTTGGATTTTGGTTTTAGGAGCTTTATTTTGCAAGGGAGATAAAAACTCGTACAATGATACCATAGCTATTTTACTAGGAGTTTCACCGAAATATTCTCCAACTATTACGAGCATTGAACCGAAAAAACTCAATCCCGAAATTCGTTCTAGTTCTGCTTATCATCCTCCATCACAAGTAACAATCCGTGGTAGAAATTTTTCTGTTGTTTCCTATGAGAATTTGGTTTTATTCAATGATATTCCAGCCACTGTAATATATTCTACTGAAAAAGAAATTTTGACCACAGTACCAAATGGTGTAAAATCGGGACTTGTAAGCGTTTCCAAACAAGGAGGAATCTGTAATAGCTTAGATAAAAAATCGGGAATCAATTGCTCTGCGACAGAATATTACGTAGATTGCTATAAACCATATAACAACATTTACAAGGATGAAATCTTACTAGAGGTTGGAAAACTCAACAAAATAGAATATACTACAAATGGCACCAATGCTTATAGAGTTGATCTTCCCCAAGGAGAATTTAAAATCAATATTTTCTGTCCCTCTCAGGTGATTGTACAATATTTCACACCTACTTGTGAGGCAATTGACGTATATAATGACAATATAAATTTGCTTTTAAATCCAACCATTTTTGTTACAGGTGGGTATACTCTTCAGTTCTTTGTTTCTGCAAGTAAAGGTACTTGCACTATTAGTATACTAAATTGAATTCAAGTTTCTTATTTTTCATTGGTTTATTTTGTATTACAATATTTTTAAGACTTTTTGAGCTTATTGTCGCTCAACGTAACAAAAAACAAAACTTAAAAAATTCTAATTTTTATTATTACAAAGAATCTTATTATTTTATGTTTGTTGTATTGCATTCTAGTTTTTTGTTGTTTACTCCGCTTGAAGTATATTTTTTTAAAAGAAGTTTTAATCCAATACTTGGTGTGATTTCTTTTCTAATTTATGCTTTTTGCCTTATTTTGCGATTTCATATTTTTTCAATTCTAAAAGAAAAATGGAATACAGAACTCGTTGTTAGCTCCTCTCCTGATTTTGTTGTAACAAGAGGAATTTATTCTTATATTAGACATCCTAATTATTTAGTTGTTATTTTAGAAATTTTTTCACTTTCATTGTTTCATTCTGCTTGGATTTCTTTAGTGATTTTTAGTAGCTTAAACTTGTTATTACTTTTGAAATATAGAATCCCTCAAGAAGAAAACTTACTTTTTCAAAACCCTCATTATAAAGAACACTTTGCGAATAAGGGTAGGTTTTTTCCTAAAATAAAGTTTTAATCATTTACCCATTTATTTGAGTTAAAATACTTTTCTTTTAGTTTGTTTATCTCCCCCATCCTTTTCATTTCTCTAATAAATAAATTTATATTATAAACCATTTGAATGTCGTACTTTTTTACTGCAAAAGAAAGTTGTTTTTCAATATTATGTCCAAGTAATGGAGTAAAACGACCTAATAAAGATTTATCTCTTTGAATTAAAGCTTCAATATACAAGCTATCTGCTATATAACATGTAAATTTATTTGATCTCAAAGCCTCAACTGCAAGTTCATCATTTTCATAAGTTTGAATAGGATACTGTGAGAAAATAGAACGAACATATTCTAAATTAGAGGTTTTGTCTTTTACTCCAAAACTAACTCTAGCTAAATTTCTTAAATCCATTAGGTTTCTAAAAACTCTACCCGTAACTATATCTCCTTCTGATTCCTGTGGCAAAATATTTTTATTTACTAAAGCTCCAATTGTAATTGTAATATAAGAATCACTAAAATAAACATGCTTAGTTCTTCCTAAGTTAAAAGAGTTTCCAATAGATACATCTACTTTTCCTGTTTTTATGTGTTCTGCATGTTCTGAAAAGTTTTTTAATGGAACTATTTTCTCTAGCTTTACACCTAAAAAGTCAGCATATTTCTCGGCTAATTCGACCTCAAAACCTGGATAATCTGGTTTTGGATTTGGAATATAGTAAGGCTGGTAGTCTGCTCCTACAGAAACAACAATACTGCCTTTTTTGAGAATTTTAAATAAAGTAGATTCTTCTTCTTTAGGTTGGGAAAAATTGTAAGTATGAACTACAAAAAATAAAAATAAAACTTTGAATAACATATTTTTACCCTTTCTTATTTGACAGAATTTTTTAAGAATGAGTTTTTAAGTCTTAATTCTTTTATTACAATATTTGCAAATCAATCCGTTATAGTTTATAAAAGTATTCTAAACTAAAAGATTTCAAATTGTCACGTAACGTCGGATGCGAACCTAAATTGTCAATAGGAAGACTTAAACCAATTTTTTCTCTTGTTTTAGATTCTGTGATAGTATAATTCAAAGTTCTATCTTCAAAACCAAACCGAATTCCATGCTTTTGGTTTATGTTATACGTGTAATACAAATTTACAAGTACTCCATTTACATTTGCAAGAAAACTTGTTTTTGAAGAAGTAGGAAGAGTGAAAGGAATCGTAATCCAATAATTGTACTGATTTTCTCCATTTGACTTACCAACTAAATAATCCAATCCAAAATTAAACTCGTGAGTCTTATTGAACTCATACTGAAACCCAATTCCTATGTTTAAATAATTCGTTTGATTATAATATTTATTTTTTTGAGGTAAAATTCCAGCATCATATACAACAGGAGGATTCACAGAAAAATAAATCATAGAGGCATTCAAATTTTCTTTTTGCAGATTAAGTCCAGCTTGAAAACCAAGTCCTTTTAGGAAAAAATTAGAAGAGTTGAGTAAAGGTAGGTATTTCAAGTTATATTTAAAAAATACCATTTGCAAGGGGTCAAAGGAATGAGATTCAAAATTAGTATTTGTTCCCATTTGTTCTAAGGTATAACCATTTTCTGGACGAGCAAAAACATTCCGAAGAATAAAACGGTTTCTCCAATTACCAGATTTAGATGCAAAATCTCCTCCTAACTCTATAGAACGCCCCTTGAGTTGATTAGAAACATTTCCATTGTAAGTATACTTAAACCCACCTCCAGAGAAGGGTAACAGGATTTGAGTTAACAATAAATTATTTAGTAAAGAATAATTTGAAATTTTTATGAAATTATCAATAGCACCCGACGTCCAATTTACATAAGATATAGAAAAAAATAAATTGTTTCCTCCTTTCTTAGCAATAGCAAGACGAGTGTCTATTGAAACAGAATCAGAAAACTCTCCGCGAATTCCATTTTTATCAATTCCTGCAAATCTAGCAAATTTGTAGGATGGATCGTATTCAAACTCAATACGAGTGTCTTTAGTTTTGGTTTCGTAAAGAATATTTTCGAAAGTATTAGAGTCAGAAACTTGAACTACATAACTTTTTGCTCCCTCAATAGACTCCCACCGTAATTTTACAACCTTGTATTCTTCCGCAAATAAAAGACTTACGAGCAAACTTAAACATAAGAGAAAGTATTTCAATTTTCAGCCTCCATAGGCAAGAATTTTCCTTTTGGAAGAAGTTTAACTGGCTCACTTGGAGGTTCCCCTTTTTTAACACTCACTCCAAACCCAGCAGGTAATTCTTTTATGACTCCTTGTGCCATAACTTGCATAAGGCCTTCTTGGCAACTATAGCTATCGTTTCCACTAGAATCTACCCCTACATCAAATTGTGTTCCTCGCACAGCAGCGGTAGAGGTAGGAGTGAATACTTTAAATTTTTCCTCTTTTAAATCTTTTTTTCCTGTCACACTAGCAAACATATCTCCAACTTTCAGTTCAACACTTTTCAAATTTCCATCTTCAGAAATTTTTAATGAAGAATTAGATTTAATTTTTAACGTAACATGAGGCTCTTTTAGAAAGCGAATTTGTAAAGAGGATTTACTTCCCGTTTCAATAATATCATTCTGTTGAAATTCCTGTTTCATTTCAACAGGTTTAAAACGTCCTTCTTTTTCTGATTTAAATTTAACATCTCCAATTTTTATATCTGCTTTAGCAATTGACGAAACACTAGATGGTGTTGCCGCTCCTTCAATTAAACCAACCTTAGCTAAGTGACCCGGAATTTTTAATACCAGACCCGGAGCAATTTTAGCAGGGTTGTCTATTTTATTGTACTGCAACAACTCTTTCCATTTTCCGGGATCACTTAAAAATTCTTTTGAAATTTTAGATAGTGTATCTCCCTGCTTAACCTTATATTCAATAAGGCCAGTATCTGCATACAAAAGAGATACAAAAAGTAAAAAAATAAAAACTCGCATTATCTCTACACCCTCTTTTTTCTAATATATTTACACTAAACAGTAATTTTCCATAGCACTTGTTTCGTAAAGATCATTTTGTAGAAAAAAATTTTTGAATTAAATATAATATCCTTTGTTATGGCTCAATTATATATGCTTAGCAAATAATTAGGTAAACTCACTTCTTAGAGAAAAAAAGTTTACTTAGTCTTAATATAAACATACATTTGCAGTTGTTACTACAATTTTCGATAAGGTTCTAAAATTAAATTTTTTTAGTTTTTCTTAATTACTTTATACCTTATAAGAATTTGATTATTTATATACTGTATAATTTATACATTAAAAATCTTTTAGAATTCAAAAAAATATTTTTAGAGAAATAATTTTTGCTAGACATTAAGATTTTTCTAGTAGTAAAATAAATTACGAATCAAAACAAAATTTAGATCGTGGAAAATGAAATAATGCAAGTTTCAACTGAAAAAACTCTAAAGCAGGAAATAATTCATATAGGTAAATTAATGTACGATAAAGGTTATAATGTATCAATTGATGGAAATATTTCCTGCCGTCTATCTAACTCTGAAATTCTCATTACTTCAACAGGTGCGAGACTTGGTTTTTTGACTAATGAAGATTTTTCAGTAATTGATCTCCAAGCTAACCTTCTACGAGGAAAAAAGTTTACTTCCGAATATGACTTACACTTAAACATTTACAAAGTAAGAGAAGATATTAACGCAGTAATTCATGCACATGCACCAAACTGTATTGCCTTAAGCTGTTTAAATATCGATATACTCAACAATATTTACATAACTGTAGCTTCTATTCCTATTACAGAATTTGGATTACCATCCTCTAGAGAAAGTTTTGAAAAACTCAAACCTTTTGTAAAAGATTATAACTGGGCAATTTTAAAAAGACATGGTGCAGTAACATTTGAGAAAGATTTACTAGGAGCTTTTTTAAGGCTTGAGGGAATGGAGCATTTTGCAAAAATTCTAATTTCTGCAATGAACGTACAAAAACAATTAGAACCACTACCAATTGAAGTTAAAGAAAAACTAGAAAAGTTTTGGAAAACAGGAAGTTATATATAATGATTGATTTAGGATTTTTGAATTCAGAGCATAACTGCATCTATGGAATTTTAATCCGTCATTCTGAAAGAGATTTTATTCCAAATAAAGCAAACGATCTTACAACACCTATTACTACATTAGGAAAACAAAAAGCTAGGACTTTGGGAGAATACCTCAGAAAGTTTGAAAAACTTGTTATTTACTCTAGTCCAATTTTACGTTGTGTGCAAACATCCGAAGAAATATCAAAAGGATTTAATAAAACTTCCACAATTCACACATCTAATATTTTGGGATTGCACGGTCCTTTTGTATATGATTCTGAAAAAGCAGAAAAAGAATTTACTTCGAAAGGACTAATACAAGTAGTAAAGGATATGCAAAATTGCATTCAAATTGAAGGAGCCAGAGGAAAAGAAGAGGGAAGTAAAATCTTACTTTCTTTTATAAAAGAAGCCTTCAGTAAAGCAAATAAAGATGAGTTTCTAATTTTTATTTCTCACGATGCAATCATTACTGTTTTTTTAAATTATATTTTTCAAGAGTATTTTGATAAACAAAACTGGCTTAACTTTTTAGATGGTTGTGGTTTAATCAAGGACTTAAAAAGAATAAACTTTATTCGAAAAGAAAAATCTTATGAGTACTGAAATATTTGCTAATTATTCTATTGATTTACTAGATTCAAAAAATCCTTACTATGAATTAAAAATACAAAATTACAAAACTTGTATTCAAAGCTACAAAAACGGAGAGTCTCATTTGAGACATTATCCCTTAAGGGCTACCATCCAAACAAATGAAACCTGTAATTTAAAATGCATTATGTGTCAAATTCATGGACAAGAAGTAAAAAGAAAACTTTTAAGCCTTTCTTTTAAAAATTTACAAAAAGTAGTTCAAGAATTATTTCCTTATTTAATTGAAGTTCATCCAACTAATATAGGTGAACCATTAGTTTATAAGTATTTTGACTACTTTTGCAAACAAATTGCAAATTACGGAGTCTTGCTTGATTTAACTACAAATGGAATGTTGCTCAACGATTTAGTTATTTTGAAGATATCTCCAATTTTAAAAGACATAAAAATTTCTTTTGATGGATTTAAGGAAGAAACTTTTCAAAAAATTCGCAAAAAATCAAATTATGGAAAAGTTAAATCTAATCTTTTTAAACTTTTAAAATATAAAAAAGAGAACGGCCATCAATTCACCGTCACACTTCAAATGACAATCAATAAATTAAACTACAAGGAACTTTTAGAAATCATTGATTTTGCTCATGAAATAGGAGTCAATCGAGTCAAAGCATACCATGTTTTTTCTTATTTTAAAGAAGTCGATGAGTTATCTCTTTTACAACATGAAGTAGAATTTGAAGAGATAAGAATTCAAGCCATAAATAAAGCAAAAAAGTACAATCTTCGATTGGAAATTTCTGAACCACAACAACACGAATTAAATGAAACTAATTTAATTCAAGTAAAATGTCCTCTACTTTGGACAGAGTGTTGGATAGATTGCGATACCAATATTTACCCATGTCATAGTCATTTTCCGTTGAAATTTGGAGTTTTGATTGAAGATTTCAAAAAGGTCTGGAATTCTAAAAATTACTCTATTCTAAGAGATGCTCAAGTATTGGGATTTCCATCTCTTATTTGTAAAAATTGCGGAGTCAATTATTTTAAAAAAGAAGAGAATCAAAAAGTAACTTATGATATTCAAAATTTCTTCTCAAAAACACTAAAACAGAATTTAAAAGATGAATCTATAAAATGGAGCAATAGAAGTAAACAATTTTTCTTGAATCGTCAATGAAAATGAAATTGAAAGAAATCCAAGAAACCCTTCTCAAAAATTCTTTATTTGATATTGAAATCACTACAAGATGCAATAAAAGTTGCTGGATGTGTCCAAGAGAATCTTTCATTAGAAAAAAAGAAGACATGAATGAAGAAGTGTTTGATTGCGTTGTAAATTGGCTTCCTGAAAATTCTAGTGTCTTTCTTGCTGGTTTTGGAGAACCTACTTTAAATCCTTTA